>NZ_CAJTCF010000042.1:0-33077 GCF_910574735.1 Duncaniella muricolitica
CATCGGCAAGACAGAAAATTTCAGTAATTTTGTTCTCGGTAATCATAGCGGTAAAATATTTGTAAATGTTATAATTGGACACTATAAATTTACGAATTTTTCGCGAGAATACCAAGAAAATCAGCCATTTAGTTTTATACTAAATGGCTGATTGTTTTATTATTGGATAACTGAACTCTTATATCGAACTCACGTTACTTTAAACTTTAAACTCTAAACTTAAACCCTCTATACTTAAAAATCACTCCTCATCCTTGAAGAGCTTGTCTTCGCGGTCGAGGTTGTAGTCCTTGGCCAGAAGGGCAAGAAATTTTGAAATCTGAGCCACGGCGTCGAGGGTGTCGGGAGTAATCTCCTTACCCTGCAGACGCAACATCAGCATGCCGTAAAGAGCGTTGAAACAAGTCTCAATCTCACCGACAGGTGTGTCACCGGCCTTGGCGCGAAGTTCGACGATATAAGGCAGGGTCTTGTAAAACTCAGCGGTATATTCCGGGAAACGCGGGTCTTTGAGCAGAGCCAGATGCAGGTCGGTGAGCTGGATGATGACATTTTTATTGAGCTGAAGGTGGCCGGTCTTTTCGACACCCTCGCGACGCATCATGTCGATAAGCGACTCATACCACTCCACCATCTCCTTGCGTTGGGCATCGGTGAGCTGAAAGCGGTCAATGACACTGGCCGTTATGCGGTCTATATCAAGATTGTTGGCACGTATTATATCCTCTATCTGCCACATATACAACAGATATTCGGCGATGTTCTCTTTGTGTTTCTGTGAAGCGATAATCATGTCGGAAACTATTTGATGCTACAAAATTAACGAAATTGAGCGGGAAAGTGTTAATTTTGCATGAAAATATTCTCCCATATGCAATCCACTTCCCACCTGTCATGCAATCTGCTTGCCGACCTGCTCACGGCCCACGGCGTGCGTCGCGCCGTGTTGTCGCCCGGCAGTCGCAACACACCTCTGATACTCGCACTGAGCCGACGCCAGGAGATGGAGTGTCACGTGGTCATCGACGAACGTTCGGCCTCGTTCATAGCCCTCGGCATGAGCATCCAGACGGGCGAGCCGGTGGCTCTCGTGTGCACGAGCGGCACCGCACTGCTCAACTATGCCCCGGCTGTGGCCGAGGCGTTTTACAGACACATCCCCCTCGTTGTAATTTCGGCCGACCGTCCCGAGGAATGGATTGACCAGGACGACTCGCAGACCATATGGCAGCAGGACGCTCTCGCCCCCTATGTGAAGCGCAGTTGTGACATCTCGGCCAGAATAGATTTTCCCAACGGTCCGTGGTGGACCGACCGCATGATCAACGATGTGTTGCTCGAGTGTGTCAACGGACGTCCCGGTCCGGTGCACATCAACGTGCGCCTTGACGCGCCGCTCCACACATTGTCGGAATATGACAGAGGGTCGGCACGCGTGGTGACAATGATTTCGCCGGTCGCACAGCTCCCTGTGAGCGAGGCCCGCGCCCTGGCCATGTCGCTGGCATCGCCCCGCAAGGTGCTCATAATAGCTGGATTTCATCAACCTGACGAGAAGCTCAACCGCGCCCTCACGCGACTTGCCTCACTGCCCAATGTAGCCGTGATGACCGAGAGCATTTCCAACATGCACTCGCCAAAATTCATCGACCGCATCGACTCGACTCTCTGCCGTCTCACAGACGGAGAGCGCGAAAGCATGCGTCCCGACACAGTGATAACCCTCGGGGGAGCCATCGTGTCGCGCCACATCAAAGACTGGCTCAGAAACATCCCCGAGCTCGACCACTGGCACGTAGGCATAAGCCACACCACCATCGACTGCTTCAAACATCTGAGCCGGCGCATCGACATGGATGCCACGGTATTCATGGGTCAGATGGCCGCCGCGTTGCAACCTCACAGAGCGGCATCGCAATATGCCGCCCTATGGCACGAAGTCGCAGACCGCGCGCGCAGACTCCATGACGCCTATGTGGCCGCAGCTCCATGGAGCGATCTCAAAGCAATGGCCGGCATATTTGCCCGGCTACCGCGCAGATGTAACCTCCACCTGTCAAACGGCACTCCCATACGCTACGCCCAACTGCTGAACCACCCGCGCATACACCGCAGCGAGTGTAACCGCGGGGTCAGCGGCATCGACGGATGCACATCGACAGCACTGGGCGCATCGGTGTACTATCTGGATAGTACACTCCTGATTTCAGGCGACATGAGCTTTCAATATGACCTCGCAGCCCTGTCTTCGACCCTCATGACACCCCGCTTCAAAATGATAGTCATATGCAACGGCGGTGGCGGCATATTCAGATTCATACCGGCCACATCCTCACTACCCGAGACAGAGCGATATTTTGCCGTTGGCACCCGGCTGCCGCTGCGCGACCTGTGTAACGGCTACGGCATAGCCTTCTTCGAAGCCGACTCGGACGAATCACTTGCCGAATCAATGCAGGCCATGCTCGCCGTCACCGACCGTCCGGCTCTTCTCGCGGTGCATACGCCACCGGAAATTTCAGCCCTCACGCTGAAAAATTATTTCACTCACCCCACAGCCGGCAAGGTATAAAAAAGTTGCATATTGCCCGACAATTCACTACTTTTGCACCACACTAAAACAACAACGCAAATCTCATATCATGACAGTAGTAGACAGATTTCTGCAATACGTCAAGTTTGACACGCAAAGTGACGAACTCACCAATATGACACCCTCGACCCCGGGCCAGATGATATTTGCCCAACATCTTGAAAAAGAACTCCGGTCGATGGGGCTTAAAGACATCTCGCTCGACGAAAACGGCTACCTCATGGCCACCCTCCCCGGCAACACCGACGCAGAGGTGCCCACCATCGGATTCATAGCCCATCTCGACACATCGCCCGACATGAGCGGCCACCACGTCAGCCCCCGCATAGTCAAGGACTATGACGGCAACGACATCACGCTCAACCAGGCCGACGGCATCATACTCTCCCCCACCCAGTTTCCCGAGCTGCTCGACTACAAGGGCCAGGATCTCATTGTGACCGACGGAAACACTCTGCTCGGAGCTGACGACAAAGCCGGCATAGCCGAAATCATCACGGCGGTAGAATATCTTCAGCAGCACCCCGAAATCAAGCACGGCGACATACGCATAGCCTTCAATCCCGATGAGGAGATAGGCCAGGGCGCACACAAGTTTGACGTCGACCTGTTTGGTGCCGAGTGGGCCTACACAATGGACGGCGGAGCCATCGGCGAGCTGGAATATGAGAATTTCAACGCCGCCGTGGCCAAGGTGACATTCAAGGGATGCAACGTCCACCCCGGATATGCCAAGCACAAGATGCTCAACTCCATACGTGTAGCCAACCAGTTTATCATCATGCTCCCCCGCTGGGAGACCCCCGAGCACACCGAAGGCTACGAAGGATTCTATCACCTCGTGTCGATCGAAGGATCGGTAGAGCAGACCGTGCTCACCTACATCATCCGCGACCACGACCGCGACCGCTTCGAGCGTCGCAAGAAAGAGCTGGAGCACCTCACACGCAAAATCAACCACGAGTTTCCCGGCTGTGCGTCAATCGAGCTGAAGGACCAGTATTACAACATGCGCGAGAAAATCGAGCCCGTGATGCACATCATCGACATAGCCGTCGAGGCCATGAAAGAGTCGGGCGTCACCCCCAAAGTGCAGCCCATCCGCGGCGGCACCGACGGAGCACAGCTCTCGTTCAAGGGTCTCCCCTGCCCCAACATCTTTGCCGGCGGCCTCAACTTCCACGGACGTTATGAGTTCGTGCCCATTCCATCAATGGAAAAAGCCACCGAAGTCATCGTGGCCATAGCCCGTCTGACAGCCGCCAAGGCATGAAAACACTTGTCATAGTCACCGGTCCTACCGGAAGCGGCAAGACCGACCTTGCAATAGATATTGCCGAGAGCCTCGACACTGAAATAGTGTCGGCCGACTCTCGGCAAATTTTTCGCGGCATACCGATCGGTACAGCCGTCCCCTCGCCCGAACAACTTGCACGCGTGCGCCATCACTTCGTAGAGACTCTCGGGCTTGAAGAATATTACAGCGCGGCCATGTATGAGGAGGAAGCCCTCGCCACACTCGACATGATATGGGCCACACGCGACTATGCCGTGATGTGTGGCGGCTCGATGATGTATATCGACGCTGTGACCAAAGGCATCGACCCGCTCCCGACCATTTCGGCCGAGATACGCGACAAGGCTCTCGATATATATAATAAAGGTGGTATCCCCGCACTCATCGACACCCTCCGCACCCTCGACCCAGATTATCTCACAGACTGCGACCTCAACAATCACCGACGTCTCGTGCATGCCATAGAGATTTCACTCCAGGCCGGAGTGCCCTACTCGTCACTGCGTAGCGGAGAGTCGAAAAAGAGACCTTTCAGAGTGATAAAAATGGCTATAAACCATAGCCGCGAGGCACTTTTCGACCGCATCAACCGTCGCGTCGACGCCATGATCGAGGCCGGACTGGAGCAGGAGGCGGCACGCGTGTATCCGCTGCGACACCTCAACTCGCTCAACACCGTCGGCTATAAAGAACTGTTTGCCATGATGGACGGCACAATGCCTCGCGAAACGGCAATCCCGCGCATAGCCAAAAACACACGCGTCTATGCCAAAAAGCAATTGCTCTGGCTCTCCAAAGACCCGTCGGTCATACTCCTCGACCCCGCCCGCCCGCTTCTGCCTCAGGCAATGTCTGCGATAAGAGAGAGTTGACAGTCTCCGTGTCAGTCCTCGGAATAGTGGCGTAGCACGCGGCGATAGGAGTTGAATATCTTGGATTTTGACACAAACCCCACGTAACGGCCGTCAGCATCGACCACAGGAAGATTCCATGCTGATGTGTCGTCAAACATTTTCATCACCTCCTCCATGCTCTGGCCTTCGCATACACGGCCCGGGGGTATCGACATGAACTGATTGACATACATCCGCTTATACAGGTCGGGGCGAAACATGATGTTGCGTATCTCGTCAAGAAGCACCACGCCCAGAAGTTTGCCGCCGGCATCTATCACCGGGAAAAGGTTGCGCGAGGAGCGCGATATGGCATCGACCATCTCCTTGAGATTCATTTCGGGGCGCACCGACACAAAGTCGGTCTCTATGACATTGCCCATCTTGAGCAGAGTCAGCACCGCACGGTCCTTATGGTGGGTCAATAGTTTGCCTTCACGCGCCAGTCGCATGGTGTAGATGCTGTAAGGCTCAAACATCTTGATGGTGCCGTATGAAATGGTCGAAGCCATGAGCAGCGGCAGAAACAGTTCGTAGCCTCCGGTCAGCTCGGCTGTGAGGAAGATGCCCATCAGCGGTGCATGCATCACACCCGACATCACTCCGGCCATGCCCATGAGGGCAAAATTGCGCGTAGGCAGGTCGAGGCCAAACATTATATTGAGCGCGTAGGCAAAGAAATAGCCCGACATGCACCCCACAAAGAGCGAGGGTGCAAACGTACCGCCCACGCCACCGCCGCCGTTGGTGGCCGAGGTGGCAAACGATTTCATCAACACGAGCGCGCCGATAAAGGCCAGTATCCACCACACATTGGTGCGGTCGGCATAGAATATCGAGTTGTTGACAATAGTCGAGGCATCATCGCCGAGCAGATGGGTGATGGAACCGTAACCCTCGCCATAAAGCGGCGGAAACAGAAACACGAGCAGCGCGAGCAGTGTGCCTCCGACAGCCGCTTTCTTCCACGGAGTGTGCAGACGGCGAAACAGTTTCTCCATCATATTCATGGTGCGGGTGAAATAGAGCGACACAAAACCGAGAAATACGCCCATGATTATGACATAGGGTATCTTCCATGTCTGAAACGGCTCGCTCTGTATGAAGAAAAACTCCACGTCATAACCCGTAAACACATATGCCACCGTTGCAGCCGTAATCGAAGCGATGAGCAGAGGCATCACCGACACCGTGGTAAGGTCAATCATCAACACCTCGAGGGTGAAAAGCATGCCCGCAATCGGAGCCTTGAATATGCCGGCGATACCCGCGGCGGCTCCACACCCCACAAGTATCATGAGGATGCGGGGCGACATCCTGAACACACGTCCGAGGTTGCTGCCTATGGCCGCGCCTGTATACACTATAGGGCCCTCGGCTCCAACCGAACCGCCGAAGCCGATGGTGATGGACGAGGCGATGACCGAAGTGTACATGTTGTGTTTCTTGAGCCTCGACTTGTTTTGCGACAGCGAGTAGAGCACACGCGTCACACCATGCGAGATGTTGTCGCGCACCACATATTTCACATAGAGGCTCGTGATGACGATGCCCGCCAGCGGATAGAGCAGATAGAGATAATTGCCCTCCGAGATGGACATGTCGGCCGTCAGAAAGCCCGAGATGGTGTGAATGAGCCATTTGAGCACCAGTGCGGCCATTCCGCCGAGTATGCCGACAGCCAGGGCGAGTATTATCACAAATGTTTTTTCCTTGATATGACGCTCGCGCCACACCAGCAGTCTCATGAAAGCAGCCTCAAAGGCATCGCCCATACGTCCAATATGTTGAAACACCATATGCATAATCTCTCAATATAATATATTATTTCCCCTCGCCGCGCAGCACGGTGAAGAGCGTATAGTAAATAATCCTCATGTCAAGCGACAGCGACATGTTCTGAAGATAGAGCATGTCATACCTGAGCCGCTCCACCATGCCGTCCACGTCACTCGCATAGCCATACTTGACCATGCCCCACGATGTGAGCCCCGGTCTCACCTGGTGCACGAGCGTGTAGTGGGGTGCACGCTCTATGATGCGGTCGATGTAATAGCGGCGTTCGGGACGAGGGCCTACTATCGACATGTCGCCTTTCAGTACATTCCACAGGTTGGGCAACTCGTCAAGACGATATTTTCTCATCACACGCCCTATCGGCGTGATGCGGCTGTCGGCGGGCGAGGAGAGCATGGGGTGTCCGTCGGGCTCGGCATGGTCACACATCGAACGGAGTTTATACAGCCTGAACGGCCGTTTTCGATAGCCGACCCGCTCCTGGGAATAGAACACAGCTCCTGGTGACTGCTTTTTTATCACTACCGCCAGCACCGCCATGACAGGGAGTGAGACCGCAAGCCCTACTGACGATATAATTATGTCAGTAAAACGCTTTATGGCCACAACGCTGTCGGAGAGCTCACACCGCGATATGTCGACGAGCGGCTCGGCCAATATCGATTCATAACGCACCGTCCCCATAATCAATGCCTTAAGGTCGGGGGAGACATAGAGCGGCACGCCAAGCGAAAAGAGCCGGTTGATGACCGCCAGAGCCTTGTCGGCTGACAAAGTGTCAGCCACAAGCAGCACACATGACAGTTGGCCTGTCTTAAACAATGATTCAACATCGTCCATAGCCGTCATATCCACCCCGTCAATCTCCTGACGACGACTGCCATCTGAGATGTCGGCCACGGCACGGATTACAAGTCCGTGCTGCGACGCCACGGCCCGCAACCGGTCAATACGTCGGGCTATATCGTCCGCATCACCGACCACAACAGCGTTGCGCGCGCCTCCCGGCCTGCGCTGTTGATGCAGAAAATGTGTGGTGAGACTGACACGTGTCACATAAACACACACTAACAGCACTCCGCCAAACATCAGCAATATCTCGTAGTTGAACACTCTTCGCGGCAATACATCGTTGAGCAACACCACGAGAAAGAATGCCATCGACCCTATGGCCACTCCGACAAAAGTCCTGACCAGCTCGGTAATGCGCGACTTGTTATAGACCTTTATATAATAGCCGGTAAGATAATACACCAGCAGCATGAACGGCGGAAACAACAACATCGACAACACAACGCCATGTGACAGCAAAAACTGTAGCAGACTGTGATGGCGCAGGGCTATATCGGACACTATCGCAAAGCGCAACACGTTGAATATCACCACTCCGACAAGAGTAGCGACATAGTCGGTCACGACATGGCATATGCGTATTCGGCCCTCCTGCATTAGTCACGAAGTATGATGATGTCTCCTGTATCCGTTATCTTTACCACCTTCGACGGACGCGACGGCGCGGCATTGTCACGGCCTGTCAGGGCCACATAATCAAGCCTGTCGAGCAACGCGGGCTCAATCGAGCCATACACTGCCGGAGCCGGCTCGCCGCTGATATTGGCCGATGTCGACACTATCGGGCCACCGAGAGCCCGACAGAGGTCTGAGGCAAATCCGTCGCGGACTATACGTATGCCGATGCTGCCGTCGGCGGCAAGCAGCTCGGGAGCCACGTCACGGCCACCCGGATAGACCACCGTGACCGGTCTGTCGCTCGCCCTGACATACTCAATGCCACACCGGCCTGCGCCGTCGGCTATATGACCGGCAAGCATATCCTCATCGGCCACAAGTGTAATCAGAGCTTTGGAATCGGCACGATGCTTTATCTCGAAGACCTTTTTCACAGCCTCGCTGCACGTGGCGTCACAGCCTATGCCCCACACCGTGTCGGTAGGATAGGCTATCACACCTCCCGAGCGCAAAGCTGCTACAGCCTTGTGCAAATCGTAAGTATAGTCGTAGTCACTATTCATATTACTGCAAATTTAACCTTTTTCGTCGAATCTACCATAACTCCCCGCCACTTTATTTTATCAAATCCATACCCGCCACTTATAATCTCCTGCTCATTTTGACGCCTCTATATCGAAAATATTATCATTTTGCCATTAATTTTAAAATATTTTTGACAAAATGTTTGCACAATCCAAAAATGCATCGTACATTTGCAACGTAATCAAACAAAAAAACTCTTACAATACATTTAAAAAATCCACCAACAGCATGTCACTCATCATCCCCCGAAAATATAGACGCAAACTCCTCCCCGAGACCACCGAAGTAGCCATCAAGATGATCAAAGACACGTTTCAGGCCACACTGGCCCAGGAACTTAACCTGCGTCGCGTCACAGCCCCGCTCTTCCTGCTCACCGGCACAGGTCTCAACGACGATCTCAACGGTGTGGAGCACGCCGTGTCGTTCACCATCGACGCAATGGACTCGCGCAAGGCCGAAGTGGTGCACTCGCTCGCCAAATGGAAACGTTACAAACTCGGAGCCTACGGCATACCCCCCGGCTACGGACTCTATACCGACATGAACGCCATACGCACCTTCGAGGACCTCGACAACCTCCATTCGCTCTACGTCGACCAATGGGACTGGGAAAAGACAATACGCGAGGAGGATCGCAACATTTCCTATCTCAAGGACACGGTAAAGAAGATATACGACTCTCTGCGCAAGGTGGAGCATCTCGTGTATGAACGCTTCCCCCACATCACCCCCACTCTTCCCCAAGAAATCACCTTTATATATGCTGAAGACCTCGCGCGCCAATACCCCGACCTCACACCCAAAGAACGAGAGACCGAAGCCACGCGAAAATACGGAGCCATATTTCTCATCGGCATCGGAGGCGACCTCTGCGACGGCAAGCCACACGACGGCCGCGCACCCGACTATGACGACTGGAGCACAATCAACGAAGCAGGATATGCCGGACTCAACGGCGACATCCTCCTCTGGAACCATGTGCTCGACATCCCCTTTGAAATCTCCTCGA
Organism: Duncaniella muricolitica; assembly: GCF_910574735.1. Lineage (NCBI taxonomy): Bacteria > Pseudomonadati > Bacteroidota > Bacteroidia > Bacteroidales > Muribaculaceae > Duncaniella > Duncaniella muricolitica. The sequence goes on from NZ_CAJTCF010000042.1 coordinate 9,648, forward strand.
TGGGCATACGCGTGAGCCCCGAGTCGCTGCGCCACCAGCTTGAACTGCGCGGTTGTCCCGAAAAAGCATCGCTCACATTCCACCGCATGCTCCTCGACGGCGAGCTCCCCTACACCATCGGAGGCGGCATCGGTCAGAGCCGACTCTGCATGTTTCTCCTCCACAAAGCCCACATCGGCGAGGTCCAGGCATCGATATGGCCCGAGCAACAAATCAAAGAATGTGCGGCCGCCGGCATCGAACTACTCTAAGAAAAAACATCCTCACTGACGTCACGACACGTCATTTTTGTCAGCACAATTCGGCCATAATGTCACCATTTGGCCGAATTTTTATTTTGTGATTCTTTAATATAAGTACTTCAGAGGGGTGTTCAACATTTTTGGCACGGTATTTGTTTCATTAGTGAACGTCTTGAGGCCGCATAGCCTGCCGCCACAAGCATAGACAGAAAAAATAAAAAAGAAACAAATAAATAAAACACTATCAACTATGGGAAAAATTATCGGTATAGACCTCGGTACAACCAACTCATGTGTATCAGTACTCGAAGGCAACGACCCCGTCGTAATTCCTAACAGCGAAGGTCGCAACACCACACCCTCTATCGTAGCATTCGTCGACGGCGGCGAGCGCAAGGTAGGTGACCCCGCCAAACGTCAGGCCATCACCAACCCCAAACGTACCATCAACTCCATCAAGCGTTTCATGGGCGAATCATGCGACCAGGTGGCCAAGGAGGTAGAGCGTGTACCCTACAAGGTAGTCTGTGGAGCCAACAACACACCCCGCGTCGACATCGACGGACGTGAATATACACCCCAGGAGATTTCAGCCATGATTCTTCAGAAGATGAAGAAGACCGCCGAGGACTATCTCGGACAGTCGGTGACCGAGGCTGTCATCACCGTGCCCGCCTACTTCAACGACGCTCAGCGTCAGGCCACCAAGGAGGCCGGCGAAATCGCAGGTCTGACAGTAAAGCGTATCGTCAACGAGCCTACCGCAGCAGCCCTGGCCTATGGCCTCGACAAGAGCGACAAGGATCAGAAAATCGCAGTCTTCGACCTTGGCGGCGGTACATTTGATATCTCAATCCTCGAACTTGGCGACGGCGTCTTCGAGGTTAAGTCGACCAACGGCGACACCCACCTCGGTGGCGATGACTTCGACCACGTAATCATCGACTGGCTCGCCGACGAGTTCAAGAAAGAGGAAGGCATCGATCTCCGTCAGGACCCCATGGCACTCCAGCGTCTCAAAGAGGCTGCCGAGAAAGCCAAGATAGAACTCTCGTCGACCACCTCGACCGAAATCAACCTCCCCTACATCACCGCCACCGCCACAGGTCCCAAGCACCTCGTGAGAACTCTCACCCGCGCTCAGTTCGAGCAGCTTGCCGACAAGCTCATCCAGGCTACTATCAAGCCTTGCGAACAGGCCCTCAAGGACGCCGGCATGACACCCAAGGACATTGACGAGGTAATCCTCGTGGGCGGCTCGACCCGTATCCCCGCCATCCAGCAGGTAGTGGAGAAATTCTTCGGCAAAGCACCCTCCAAGGGCGTTAACCCCGACGAGGTTGTAGCCGTAGGCGCAGCCATCCAGGGCGGTGTGCTCTCAGGCGACGTCAAGGATGTGCTCCTTCTCGACGTAGTGCCCCTGTCAATCGGCATCGAGACCCTCGGAGGCGTGATGACCAAGATGATTGAGGCCAACACCACAATCCCTACCCGCAAGAGCGAGACATTCTCGACAGCAGCCGACAACCAGCCTTCAGTCGAAATCCACGTGCTCCAGGGCGAACGCCCCATGGCTAAGGATGACAAGACCCTCGGCAAATTCCACCTCGACGGCATCGCACCCGCACCCCGCGGCATACCTCAGATCGAAGTTACATTTGAGGTCGACGCCAACGGCATCCTCAACGTATCGGCCAAAGACAAGGCCACAGGCAAGGAGCAGAGCATACGCATCGAGGCATCGAGCGGTCTTACCGACGCCGAGATCGAGCGCATGAAGAAAGAGGCTGAAGCCAACGCCGCAGCCGACGCCAAGGAGAAGGAAAAGATTGACAAGCTCAACCACGCCGACACCGTAATCTTCCAGACCGAGAAGCAGATTCAGGAACTGGGCGACAAGATTCCCGCCGACAAGAAGGCTGCAATCGAGAACGACCTCAACAAGCTCAAGGAAGCCCACAAGGCTCAGGATCTTGCCGGTATCGACAGTGCCATCACTTCGATCCAGAACACCTTCGGAGCCATCCAGCAGGAAATCCTCAACGCCCAGCAGGCAGCCGGCGGCGCAGGTGCCCCCGGTGCAGGTGCCAACTACGGTCCCCAGCCCGGCAGCAACCCCAACTCGGGCAACGGCCAGGTCGACGACGTAGAGTTTGAGGAAGTGAAATAAGACACCGAATCAACGATAACAAAACGGAGTGTAACACAATAAGTTACACTCTGTTTTTATTTACGCTTTTTTCTCTGAATACTTGTTTTCTACGGATTTTTAGCTTATATTTGCATCAAATTTGTACCATTACAGAAATGTGAAGACGAAGTATACTTACGTTACAAATTTGAAGATTAAGTGATACAATAACAGATATGCTCTATGCCCGAAAGTAAAGCTAAAATAATGAGACACTGCATTGTATGCGGAAAACCATTCCTCGCTAAGAATGTTGATTCGGTTCACTGCTCAAAGAAGTGTTCCAATGAGACATATCGTAACAAAAAGCGGGCTGAGAAAAGAGAAATGGAGCGTCAGGCTATCTTAGCTGAATCAGAGGGTAATGCTTTGCTCACAGTGGTACAGGTGTGCAGCCGTTATCAAATTTCACGTCCAACTCTTTATAGGTGGATTCGTCAAGGAAAAATAAAAGATCACAATCCGGGTGACAGGATGACTCTCATTGATATCGCAGACATCGAGGGCTTATTAGATATAAGAAAGAATCCTTTGGAAGAGACTCCAAAGAAACGACTATATTCATTAGAGCCGGAAGATTGTTATACAATCGGAGAGGTTTCAAAGAAATATAGAATCAGCGAGTCGACGGTATACAGCAATCTGAGAAGGCATAGTATCCCTATGCGTCAGATAGGCCGTTTTGTATATGTACCGAAGTTTGACATTGACAAAATCTTCAAGTCCGAGAAATGAAAAAGAAACTCCAGCATACAACAGTGTCCGTAAAACTGCGAAAGAGTGAAATTCGGAATGAATGGTATCTCTATGTCGAGGCATACCCAGTCTATGAGAAGGAGAATGAAACTCCTAAACGAGTACGTGAATATGTCAAACGTATCATAACGACACCGATATGGGATAAGAAAAGACCTACTCGGGGAGGTTTTCAACCGAAACGTGATATCAATGGCGTTATCATGTGTAAATCCCAGATAGATCAGGAATCGTGCATCTATGCCGATAAGGTACGACAAATCCGTCAGAAGGAATATGACACGGCTGCACTGTACTCCGACCAGGATGCAGCTCAAGCTGAATTACAGGAAAAAGCCAATGCCAATTTCATTGACTATGTGAAGAAGATCACTATCGAGCGGCATAAAAATAGCTCGGCATCAATCCTCATAAACTGGAAACGAATGGGCGAATTGTTGAAAATCTTTTCTAAAGACGGAATAATACCATTCGGCAGGATTGACACCAAGCTGATAAACGATTTCAAGAACTTTCTTCTGACAGCTCCACAAGGAGGTGGAAAGAAGGGGACGTTGTCACAAAACTCGGCTGCGACATATTTCTCAATCTTTAAGGCGGCGTTGAAGCAGGCATTTATTGATGGTTATATCTCTGTTGACCTCTCGGCTAAAGCAAAAGGAATCGCAGAGGAAGAAAGCCGTCGTGAGTTCCTGACCATCGCCGAACTCAACACATTGGCAAAAACTCCCTGCGATAAGCCAATCATCAAGCGTGCGGCATTGTTTGCGGCATTGACCGGGTTACGCCATTGTGATATTCAGAAACTTCATTGGGGCGACATTCAAAAGGTGGGAGATCAATACCGTCTGAACTTCACTCAACAGAAAACGAAGGGAGTCGAATATCAGCCTATTTCAGAACAAGCATATCAATTATGTGGTACACCGGGAGATGTCGACAGGCTTGTATTCGAAGATTTGCCTGATCCTTCATGGGTATCACGTCCTTTGAAGAGATGGATTGAGGCTGCCGGAATCAAGCGAAGAGTCACCTTTCATTGCTTCCGTCATACCTTTGCTACGCTTCAAATTGCTGGTGGAACAGACCTTTACACCGTCAGCAAGATGTTAGGCCACACTAATGTCCGTACAACTCAGATATACGCAAAAGTCGTTGATAAACTGAAAGATGAAGCTGCAAACGCCATCAGTCTTGACTTGAATTTCAATGATATTGAGTAACAATATTTATAGAAATGGGGCTATATTTATATAGATAAAAAAGCCTAAAAATAAGGAGTTTATACCCCGATTTCTTTATCGTTTTCTATGGATTTTCTAATTTTGTAGAAAAATAAAGAAAATGATATCGAGAACTCTCCCAAAAATAACTCCTGGAATCATCACCGGGGTAAACATTACCCTATCTACGACAATGGCCTGGGGAACCTGTACCAAATTTGATTTGGGGTTGCAATGGAGCCTATTGCTCGTTCCTGCCTATTTTGCAGTCTGGAAGCTATTCTACGCAGGATGTAATAGAATCAGTGAGCGTATAGTCAATGCTTTTGATAAGGTTCATAGTGATTTGATTACGCGCAAGCAGCAGGAAGCGGTCGAAGAAGCACTCAAAAATGTCGAGCCTAAAGTCATAGTTAAAGATTCGGATTACAAAGATGCAGTCCGGTTCCACGACCATTATGTTGCAGAAACGAGCATAGTAAGGGAACAACTGGTCCGAGAGGATGCTGAGAAGCTTGACAAAATACTCTCATATACTAAGGAGACATTTATGCGCTTGAATTTTTCTCAAACTGAAGTCGCTCAGATTCTGGATTGCGTAAGATACTTTGTCTGCCATAAGGATGTACTCAATGTGGTCGCCATGAAAATATCAAAGAAGCTTGAAGTGACTCAAGCCTCTTTGAAGAATTTTGCATGGAACATCGCGTTCCAATATACCATTGATGGCAACACCACAGCATCATTTGTCAAAGCTACTTTCGGCGAATGGTTTGCCAATACGGAACTCTCATCAATTAAAAAGACGCTTCGCAACACTCGTGGCGCCCATGCTGTCGAGATTGATGAGAAGATTCTGAGAGTTTGAAAAGCTATCTCATGGTTTTGGATTTCGGTCTTCGGTATCTATCTTTGTCGTTATCATTCCAAGGTAATTCGGAAGATGAGCCGCCTGCGCCCGTGCCGACTTGCAGTGTCTGGATTCCTCCGGCGGCGGTCTGAAGAGCGATGGCAAGGAGGCTATGCTGTGATTCGTCAACCTGCTCCCACGGCTCAAACAGTTCGTTTACCAATTCATGAAGAGTTATCACGCCGCTGTCGTACTTGTCAAGAAGATTCTGGGGCAGATTATAAGCGGTGTTCTTGAACTCGTTGCCGTGAAAAAGCGTCGTGATTGACAGACTGGGATACATGCGGTTTGGAAACCAGCCGCTGACAAGTTCTGCTCCAGATGAAAGACGGTATCGTTCGGGATATGCCAAGCGGTGCAGTTCTTTCGTCCGATTGCGTTCGGCATTATAACAGGCCTCCCATTCGGCAACCCGTTTGGTTACTGCATCGATTTCCTTTTGGTAGGAGTTGTGTTCACGGAGCGAATCAGCTTTCAGACTGTCGTAACGCTTCTGCATATCGGTCAGTTGCTTTTGTAATCCGGCAATCTGTCTGTCCTTGTCAGCGACTTCCTTTTCAAGTTTAGGCAACTCTCCAGTTCCGAGCCACGACAAAATTCGGTTCTTGCCGTCCTTCGCGCCTTTCTCAACCTTCTCCTTTTCGGCGGCAAGTCTCTCAATCTCGGCGTTCAGCCTTTCAATGTCCGCCTGCAATTCGAGCGACTGTTGACGGTTATATTGCTGTTGCGTCTGATGTTTGGCACCACTCGCTACAACACCGCGCTTCAATCCGAATCCGACCATCGCCTGCGCATATGTATCCTGATATTGCCGGAGTTTGCCACGTGTCATCAACTCATTGGAGCATAGCCTCGGTGCCGGAGCTTTCTCCTTATACTTCTGTTCACCTTCGCGCTTACGGCGTGTGCGTGGTGCCGTTATAATGGGAACCACCGTTGCATGAAAGTGGGGAGTCTTCTCGTCCATGTGGAGCACACATGACACAATATTATCCTTGCCGAAGGTGTCATGCAGCCATTTGATATTGGCCAGGCACCAGTCATCGAGGCGACCGGTGTTTGCAAGAACCATCATCTGCTCATGCGTGCCGGTGAGAAGCACACGGATGGCACGGGTCTGGTTCTTGCCGACTTTCCTTTGAAGACCGGCAGTCTCAATACGGCGCTGAATCGCCTGAGTGCGGTTGTGAACGCCGTCAGGAAAGGCGATAAGCTCACGGTTGAGGTGTGTTCTGCTCTCGTCAGCGTTGTCGGGGATGTGCGGTTTACCGTCGGCTGTCTTGCGCTCGATGTGGCAGGACATTCCCGCATCGTTGCCTGCGCCACGCTCCAGGTGGCACACTGCATATTGTGTAGTCATTGAATCTTGAATTAAATTGGTTATGATAAAATTCCGTATCAGTCGCAAAAGAGAGCCGGGAGGAGGCTCGATGAATGATGGCTTTTTCGGGAGAGGTCGGAGACATCGGATAAAAATGCCATAATAAGCTACTGAATTTTATTGCTAAAATCCTCCCTTCATTCAGCAAGCTGACCGGCTCCGTCGGCAGCTCCTGCAATGGGGTTATTCCGGCTTGCCGCATCCAAGAGGAAGTCGGCGATGTCGAGTTTGGCGGCTCGCTGCTCCGGTGTTGCCATATCGGATATGGCAGTCACAATCCCGACAGTCGGAGTTATTGTGCGAAGCATTGTCAATTTGTCACGCCATCGGTCTTCGGCGTCAAGGTCGGGAACGAGCCACACTTCCCTGCCTTTCAATGCCTGCGAAGCCGTCTGATTGAGGCATCCGCAACATCCGCCACTCGCCAGCCAAAGGTACTGCGGATAATAGTGAGAGGCGATTACCGCTGACTTCTCGGATTCCACTATCAAGACTTTTGAATCGGGACAGACGGAAAGCAGATGCTCGCCGAAGAAACATTGCACAAGGTTGAAGTCTTCGGGATTGTCAACCATTGATTTCATACGGTGCGCCCACATGAGGTTTACCAGTCCATCTTCCTTTATGCGGTGTCCGTTGTTGCCGTATCGCATTATCTTTCCTGTGCGGATACATCCGTTAATATCCACTTGCCAGAATACCGCTGCATCGTTCATCCGGGAGGTGGCACCGACATTATATAATCGGAACAGCCGCATGGTTTCGTCATTACCCCACAGTGAGCTGAGAAATCGGAACAGAGACGAAGACTGACTGCGATTCATGGATTCAACCATCCAGCTTCGCTCTATGAATGACGGTTGGGAGAGCTGTTCATTGATGATGTGCAAACTCACAGGCCGATGGGATGTAATATCATTCAGCCATGGATGGTCACGGAAATAGTCGGATGGTGTGTAGTGATATCCGCATTTGAATATACGGTCACATTTGCCCACATGATCGGCAAGGAACAGTCCGGTCTGTGTGTTAACATAGCGCACTAGTTTCCTCGACCGTCCACAAGCCGGACATGTCACCTTAATGCGTGGACGGGAGTTGTCAAGCCGGTATCGGTAATCATTAATCATAGTAAGCCGAATTTTGGTTGGGTGAGGTGTCGTATATATATAGACCCGCTTCATCCAACTAACTTTTTCAATAGTAAAAGTCCTGAAGGTAGCGGTACGGATTGCCCTTCTTCTTGCCCTTGTCCACCTGCTCAATCATCCGTTTGTTCCGCAGAAACGTTATCAGAATCTTGAGCTTGTAGTCGCTTAGTTCAATATCCTCGTCGGCGTATGCGTCACGGAGCGCATCCATGAGTTCGCCATGCCGAAGCAATGTTTCTGGATTGGGAAATGCCGAGTCAAGAGCACTGCGGTGGGTATCCTCGGTTATGTCGTGGTACGGGTCCCAGGCCTCGTTGCCTTTGGCTTCGGGCGTCGGCACATAGTCCTTGATGAGTTCGGGCAAAGCCTCGGTGTTAATACGAAAGGCAAACGAAGGGAAAGAAATATCTCGGATATAGACTGCCTCGACGGTACTGATGGCATCATCGTTCTTGTCCTTCTCGACACGAAGAACGGTTTCTGACTTATTATTGATTTCGGTTCCGATGTGTCCGCGTGCGTTCTCATCGCTTTTGTTCTGGTGTATAACGGTATGGATATGAAGATTGTATTCTTCCGTCCACTTCATCAGATAATTGACTATAAGAGTCGCTTCACGGGGATTGTTGATATCAAGCATCAGGTCACGGATGCCGTCAATGATTACCAGTCCGACAGCCGGGGTGTTCCGAATCTTATGGTCAATCATGCCGATGCGGTCTTCCACAGAATTTTTACGGAGAGCGTAATATTTTATGCGCTGCTTGATTTCCGCGTTGCTCCTGTGGGTCAATCGCGCGATACGCTTGAATACACGAAAGGCATGATATTTACTCTGCTCAGTATCAAAGTATAGGATACCGTTCTGGTCAGACGGCATATTGCCGCGATAATTCAGGATTGTACTGTTAGTCATGGCAGCTGCGGTCATCGCCGACACATTGAAGGTCTTTTTACCTTTGGGCTTGCCGATTGAGGCACTGAAATTGCCGAAGGTGCAGGCTGGTGAATCGCCTATATAAATGGCGACCGGCGGCGGTGGCACCTCCTTGTCGATGTCAAGCTGCACCTCGGTGCATAACCTCTCGTAGCGCACTGCTGCCGCATCAGGTTCCTGCAGTCCGGCTCCGCTCTCCACTTCGGCGATGAAGCTGCCGAGTGGGTCATTCATGCCAGTCATAGTTTATGCTCCTTTCTGCCGGCGCAGAAGGCTGCGGCATCAGCCTCGATTTCACGGATTGATTTGAGCTGTTCTCCAATCAGCCATTTGTCAACCTCCGATTTCAGAAACATGATGCGCTTCCCTTTCTTGTGGAAAGGGATGAGATGCGCGCTCGTCCATCCATAGACAGTCTGCGTAGCCGGACGCGTCGGAAGATATTCGCACAAATCATGAATACTCATCCATACATCCTTGCCGGATGACGAAGTATCGCCGAGCGATTCAAGTTTGCGGTCAAGCTCTTCTACTTTCTCAATCAGATATGCCAGAGCTTTGGGCATATCCTCGAATTTGATAGTGGTTCTTTCGACCATTATAACAGATATTTGCGTTGCGCCTCAATATCGAAGCGTTCTGCAAAAGAATAGCAAAAACCAATGGTGATTCAATACTGACTCCATCCATACCCTCAATCATAATCAAATCATAACCACCCATAACAATACCCAACTATCTTTAAGCAACTTACCAGATGTATTTTCTTTAAATTATGATTGCCTATTGAGGCCGAAATAGCCCTTATTAATGGCACCAATCATAACGATTCACAACTGATTGTCTCGAATATCAATAAGAATAATCGCCTATTCTGCCTACATTATGCGGCAAAATATGATGAAACGCACTCGGTTTCTTTGTCATGTGCGGAACTTTCACTAAATTTGCGAGTGGATAACAAATTTTATCGACATGGAAACTGATATAAACCGATTAAAAGTAGTTTTAGCAGAAAAGAAACGGACAAATAAATGGTTATGTGAGCAATTAAATGTGAATCCATCAACCGTATCAAAATGGTGTACGAATAGTTCTCAGCCAGATTTGCAGACTTTAGTTAAAATTGCCAAGTTATTGGAAGTCAGTGTTGATAATCTATTGAATACTAAAATTGAAATCTGATGATTAAAGATATAATTGATAAAAATAATTCTGTAACACCCGGCTCTAACGAGCTTGAAATACTGAGAGAACATTTTCCAGCTTGTTTCAAGGAAGATGGAAGTTTCGATATTGTCAGATTTCAAGAGTATCTGAAAGACAAGGTAGAAGTAACTGATGAGGGATACGAATTGCGATTTCTTGGCAAGAACTATGCCCGAATGTTAGCATCTCTTGACACCACAACGGTAATAATGCCGGATGAAGCGCATAACTCTTTGCCCGAAAACAAGGGAAGCAAGAATATCTATATAAGCGGCGATAATCTTGATGCGCTGAAACATCTTCTGAAATCGTATGCAGGACAGGTAAAGTGCATCTATATAGACCCTCCATACAACACAGGTTCTGATGGATTTGTGTATAATGACAGTTTCAATTTTACCGCAGAAGAATTATCCACAAAACTCAGTATTTCATTAGACAAGGCTCAACGCATTCTTGACCTTACTCTTCGAGGCTCGGCCTCACATTCAGCATGGCTGATGTTTATGTTGCCTAGACTGCTCCTTGCCCGCGACATCCTTAGCAAAGACGGCATAATTTTCATCTCGATTGATGATAACGAGCAAGGAAATCTTAAGCTGTTATGTGATGACGTTTTTGGAGAGGAGAATCTTGTAGGACAGATAATTTGGAAAAATGCCACAGATAATAATCCCACAAATATTGCTGTAGAACATGAATATATAGTATGTTACTGCAAGAACAGAGCATCGTTAAGTCCAATTTGGAAGTCTAAAGACAGTGAAATTAAAGACCTTTTACTCAGAAAAGGAAGAGAATTAGTCCAATCATATTCAGGGGAAGACCTTCAACAAATTTGGAAAGCATGGTATAGAGATCATAAGTCTCAGCTAGGCCCTTTTGAAGATTACAAGTTTATTGATGAAAACGGAATATATACTGGAAGTAGAAGTGTCCATAACCCAGGCAAAGAGGGCTATCACTACGATATCATACATCCTGTAACCGGAAAACCCTGTGCGGAACCTTTACGAGGTTATCGTTTCCCAGAGACATCTATGCAAAGACTTATTGAAAATGGGAAAATTATTTTTGGAGAGGATGAGACTAAACTCGTAGAGATAAAAGTGTATGCCGATGAGTACGAAGACAAGTTTTCAAGTGTATATAATTTCGATGGACGTTCGGGAGCGAATGAATTGAGGGACTTGTTTCCCAATATAACCCAAATATTTAAAAATCCCAAATGTACTACATTAATTATGCACTTACTGTCTTTTGTAGATTTACAGGGTGGCTATTTTTTAGATTTTTTTGGCGGCAGTAGTACATCAGCTGATGCAATACTTCGGATCAATCAAAAAGGCGACAGTTATAATAAATACATAATAGTTCAGGCTGAAGAGGCTTGCAATGAAGATTCTGAAGCATTCAAAGCTGGTTATCAAACTATAGATGCGATAGGTATTGATCGTATAAGGTGTGCTGCAAAAAAAATCGCAGCAGAGAATCCTCTTTTCCATGGAGACCTCGGATTCCGTCATTTTATGTTGAAGGAACCATCTAGAGTTGCATTGGAAAAAATCATCAATTTCGATAAGCATACTGCATTCGGTGACAATACCCTGATGGATGAATTTGGTGTTCCTACCATACTTACAACATGGCTGGAAAGGGATGGTTATGGTCTGACTTCTGATTACCACTCTTTAGATCTTGGCGGTTATACGGCATATTATATCGACAAGCATCTCTATCTTATCAACCATGATTTAACTGATGACGCAGTAGCTATACTCCTTGACAAGTATCAAACGGAAGCATCATTCAATCCGCAGAATGTTGTAATCTATGGCTATTCCTTCGGTTGGAATGAGTTGCAGAGCCTGAAAGACAGCCTACAGACCGTACAAGCCGGAGAGAAGAATCTTCGTATCAATTTCGAAATTAGATATTGACATGGAACTGATACTTCAATCCTCTTTACCTCATCAGCAAAAGGCGGTAGATGCGGTAGCCGATGTATTCAAGGATACATGGATTAAGTCGCCTGTGCATTACTATTCCAATCCTGAAATAACCATTTTCAAGGATGGTGTCGGTGATAACATCCGAAATATACAAGGTGTAAACAAGATTCCGCATGAGTATGGAGGATATACTCATGAACCTACATGTCTAAATCTTGATATTAAGATGGAAACCGGCACCGGGAAGACTTATGTCTATGTTCAGACTATGTTTGAACTCCATAAACGCTATGGAATCAATAAATTCATTGTAGCTGTGCCTACATTGCCAATCAAAGCAGGCGCAAGACAGTTTATGGAGGATGAATATGTAAAGCGTCATTTCCGGGATGTTTGTGGATATGACGCAGAAATTGACCTTCTTACGCTTGAACCTCCCAAGAAGAAAAAGAAGGGAAGACAATATTTCCCTGCTGCTGTAAGTGAATTCGTCAAAGGGTCATGTCAAGACACCAGGAAAATTTTCGTTCTTTTAGTAAACATGCAACTACTGAAAGATGCGAAGAACTATATCCTAAGCAGAGATGATTATGGCAATGTTGTGGAAGGCTTTTATCGTCCGTATAATGCGCTTAAAGCTACACGCCCGTTTGTAATCATTGATGAACCTCACAAATTTTCGAGAGAGCAGAAAGCTTTCGGCATTATCCAAAAGGAGATTGCCCCACAATGTATCATCAGATTTGGTGCTACATTCCCCGAAGTCTCCATCGGCAAAGGAAAGAATAAGAAGATAATCAAGGATTACCAGAATCTTCTTTATGACCTTAACGCTTGTCAGTCGTTCAATCAAGGGCTGATTAAAGGGGTTGCTAAAGAACATTTTGAGCCCACTTCACAAAAAAATGAGAAAATCAAGTTGATGTCGGTAACTAAAAACGATTCAGCTACATTTCAACACAAGCAGGAAGACGCGCCGACAAGGAGTTTCCAGCTCCGTGTAGGTGATTCGCTTTCTCAGATAGCAGATGAACTAACCGGACTAACCATCCAGACTATTGATAAAAACTCCATCGAGCTTTCCAACGGACAAATTAAAACTGTCGGAGAGGAAATGGACGTGGATGTATTCATGAATTCCTATCAGGAACAAATGATACGTCTTGCCTTGGAGAGGCATTTTGAGACAGAACGTCATAATTTTTCGGGTCGGACCTTTAAGATTAAAACTCTTGCATTGTTCTTTATTGATGATATAACGTCATATAGGAAAAGTGAAGATGGGAAAAGACCATATATACTCGAAGCCTTTGAACGATTGCTCAAAGAGAAACTTAGAGACACTATAGGCAAACTATCTGACCAAGAAAACGAATATCGTGAATATTTGGAGGCAAGTCTGAAAAATATCAGAGCTTGCCACGCCGGATATTTTGCTCAAGATAATAGTTCTTCGGATGAAAGTATTGCCGAGGAGGTTAATGATATCCTTAACGGAAAAAAACAATTGCTTTCGTTTGTGGATAAAGACGGTAATCCAATGCTTAGAAGGTTTCTATTTTCAAAATGGACTCTAAAGGAGGGCTGGGATAACCCCAATGTATTCACAATTGCGAAACTACGTTCAAGTGGAAGTGATATTTCCAAACTACAAGAAGTAGGTCGCGGTCTGCGTCTTCCTGTTGATGAGTGTGGTAACCGCATTTCCAATGAGGAATTTACATTAAATTATATTGTAGATTTTACAGAAGCTGATTTTGCGAAGAAACTCGTTGAGCAGATAAACAGAGAGATTCCGGAATCAGTTACACTCTCTTTGGAAATTATTCAACAGGTTGCGCAAAAAATGGGAACCGATGCAACCATTCTATTTGTTGAATTATTGACTAAGAAATATGTAGATCTTAAATATAATATTATTCCCGAAAATAAGTCTTCGTTTTTTGAGGAATACCCATTATTCAAGTCCGGACTTGAAAGCGGAAAAGTAAGAGATCGCAACAGTAAGCCCAATCATCCTGTCAAAATCAGGAAGGCTAGGTTTGAAGAGTTGAGAGAACTATGGGAGAAGCTCAACCAGCGATATACTATATGGTATGAGCCTGAACTCAATATCGAAATTGACAAAGCTCTTGATACGATACTTGAAACAGGAAATATCTTTACTGATAGAGTGGTCGCCAGCCGTAGAGACATCGTTGTTAGTGATGGTAATCATATGTCATCTAATTCAGGCAGTGGTGTCCAATATACCATTAATCAAGCATTACCATATGGTGTGTTCTTGAAACGAGTGTCGGATGTTACAAATATTTCTCTTGAAAAGATACATAGTGCAATTTGTCGCTATACTAAAAAGTCAGGAAAGATAAAGGATTCGCATTTCAATGAACAGGCTATAGGTGCACTTGTTCAATCATTCACCGATTGGAAGATTGAGACCTTACAAGGGCGTTTCAGATATAAGAAAACCGATGGCTCAACGGGGGCCACGGCACTCACATATGCCGACGGGAGCGTCAGAGAAGAAATCGCTCAGGGTCGAATAGGAATCAAGGTGAAGGAAGGAGATGCTGCAGACAAATATTTGTATGATGCGAAAGCATACGATTCCCCTCTTGAACTTGAAGACATCGAATCCGATATTGACGGAGGTCTTTCCGGAATAGCCGAAGTTATTGTCTATGGCAAAATACCTCGGAGTAGTATTGCTATACCAACGATTGCCGGTGGAACATATAGCCCTGACTTCATGTATGTTGTCAAGAAAGCCAACGGAGATAAAGAACTTAACATCGTAGTTGAAACCAAAGACGTTGAGAATAAATCAACTCTTCGTGGTGTAGAAGCAGCAAAAATCAAATGTGCAGAGGTCTTTTTCAAGAACCTCTCCGCGCAGGGCTACAACGTCCATTTCCGCACTCAGCTCAATAACAAGAAAATGCTCCAGATTGTAAAAGATGTGCTAAATCAATAACTATGCAAATACAAAAAATAATATTTATAAATCGCGCTCCATTTGAACATCTTGAATTAGATTTTAAGCAGAATGGAATTAATGTCTTGACTGCAATAAATGGTAAAGGAAAAACAACAATTATTTCTCATATTGTTGATGCGTTCCATGAACTAGCGCGAGAGGCATATCCGTCGACTTACGAAGGTAAAGAAAATAAGTTCTATCGAGTATCTTCTTCTTTGTTTAATCTTGATAGGTCTAAATATTCTTTGGTTTATATCCGATTTATTGACGATGACGACCAAATTGATTATCTTGATTGTCGAGGGCGTATTACTGCGGATGAATTTAAATCAATAGTTCCAGATATACTTATAGATTATGATAGATTAAAGAATATACTAGACAACGCACCTTGTGCTAAAATAGCCTCTTCAAATTGCATAAAGACGAAAATAGAGCGTCTCTACGAGAATAATGTTATAACATATTTCCCTGCTTATAGGTATGAACAGCCTGTTTATCTTAATGATCCATATAAACAATCTAATCATTTTAAACAGGAAGCTATTTGGGGTGGAGTACTTCCAAATCCAATCGAAGTTATTACGGGGTTGAGGGATTTGTCTAATTGGATTTTAGATGTTGTTCTCGATGGGGAAGTATATCCTCATTACACTCCTCCTATAAAGATGCCTGATGGTTCGATAAAAAGAATTGACATCACTCCAGAAAAAAATGTATTGACAAATTTAAACAATATAATTACACAAATATTATCTTCTAAAAAAATAGGAGCACTCCGATTTGCAATTAGCAAACGTAATAACAGCGGCCAGCGAATAAACATTGTTACCCATGATGGAAGCTCAGCAGTTGTACCCAATATTCACTGCCTTTCTTCGGGGGAAGCGGCTTTATTATGTATTTTTGGAGAGATCCTGAGACAGGCTGATAATTTAAATATTAATATTGAGCCCACGCATATAAAAGGTATTGTATTAATTGATGAAATCGAGAAACATCTACATATATCTCTTCAAAGAGTAGTGCTTCCTCAATTATTCAAAATATTTCCAAATGTGCAATTTATAATCAGCTCCCATTCACCCTTTTTTAATATGAGTTTAGCTGAAATGATAAAAGACAGAAGTATATTGATAGATTTGGATAATAATGGAATTTCTGTCGCGCCAGAAGAAAATGGTCTTTATAGAGAAGTTTATGAAATGATGACCCAAGAAAACCAAAGATATGCGACACAAGTCGCATCTTTGTCAGATTCTATAAAGGATATTAAACGCCCAATAATAATTACAGAAGGTAAAACTGACTGGAAACATCTTAAGGCTGCATTATCCTCTTTCAAAGAGAATGGAGAATACACTGATCTCGATATCGAGATTGTTGAATACGAATTTGATTTCGGAGATTCTAAGCTACATAATTTGTTAAATCAATATGGTCAGTTCCCGCAACGTTATCCTATAATAGGAATATTTGATTGCGATGAAGCAAATGGTAAAAATATTCATAAGGAAGGGGGGCAAAGAGATTATGGTCATAATGTATGGGGCATATCAATAGACATCCCTTCATATAGGACTTATAATACATTAGGAATTTCAATTGAATTTTTATATCAGGACGCAGATTTAAAAAAAGAGGATGATAATCACCGTCGACTTTATGTTTCTTCAGAATTTAATGAAAATGGTAGATTAGAAGCCAATTTACAGATTGGAGTTAAGAATATCCATGATGTAAAAAAATACATAAATCCTTCTCAAGAAAAAATCCAATGTGATGAGGTTATTGACCTTAATGGGAACAGCCTTGCTCTATCAAAGGAACAATTTGCGGTCAATATTTTAAATAAGACTCAGCCTTTTGACAGTATGGATTTTAGTGCATTTCATTGCGTTTTTGACAAAATTAAGAATCTTATAAATCAAGGATAAACAAAATATTAAGAGGGTTTTATCTAAACTATAGACTTGTTAACGAGCATGATTCTGATATTTATATGGCGAAGAAGCTTAAGATACGAAATAGTACGGCGGAGTTCCTGATCTTTCAGATTGAAGGGAAAGAATCAGGCGTGCAGGTAGTATACCACGATGAAACAGTGTGGTGCACACAGAAGGCTATGGCGCAGTTATTTGACTGCTCTGCTGATAATATCGGGCTGCATCTGAAAAATATATATGAAACCGGCGAGTTGACGCAGGAGGCAACTACCGAGAATTTCTCGGTAGTTCAAACCGAGGGAGAGCGTCAGGTCAACCGTAATCTGAAATTTTACAATCTCGATGCCATTATCAGTGTCGGGTATCGCGTGAACAGCACAAGAGCGACGCAGTTCAGGCAGTGGTGTACGTTTATTTTGCGCCAGTTTGCTATCCGTGGCTATGTGATAGACAAGAAGCGGATGGAGAACGGTGCGTTCCTCAATATCGACTATTTCGAGCATCTGTTAGCCGAGATTCGAGAGATTCGTCTCAGTGAGCGGCGGTTCTATCAGAAATTGACGGATATATACGCCACGGCTATCGACTACAACCGGGATGCGCCTACAACCAGACTGTTCTTCAAGAAGATTCAGAATAAGATGCACTATGCTACGCATGGTCATACTGCCGCCGAGCTTATTGTAGAGCGTGCCAATGCCGAGAAGTAGCACATGGGTCTGACCACTTGGGAGAACGCACCCGAAGGAAAGATTGTCAAGACCGATGTCAGCATTGCCAAGAACTATCTCAAAGGTAATGAACTTGAAATTATGGGACGTCTTGTCAACGCAGTTCTCGATATGGCAGAGGTCATGGCGAAACGGCATATCCCAATGACGATGGAGGACTGGGCAAAGCGTATCGACATGATTCTTGAAGCTACTGACAACGCGGTTTTGCAGGATGCCGGAAAGATTACCGCCGACTTCGCAAAGGCCTTTGCCGAATCCGAGTTTGAGAAATACCGTGTCATTCAGGACCGACTATTCCAATCGGACTTCGACCGCTTCAATGGCGACATCATTCCACTTGACATAGAATAAGCCTATTCCGTTACGAAGGTATGAGTTTTGATACGATGGTAAAAGGTACATAGTTTCAATCTATAATAGAATATTGATTATGAAAAAGTTGTATCTATCTATAAAAGGACTTTATATTTCATGTAAGAAGTTCTTAAAAGATAACCTTGCTTCTATTGTAAAAGGTACTACTATATCCCTTCTTATCATATTATTGGCAATATTAGTCATTCCTATTGTCAATGGTTTGATTTCTAAATATATTGAACCGTATTCAGTAAGATTACTTGATTTAGATAAAAAGATATTTGTCGTTATTGATTGTACTATAATCATACTCGCCTTTCTGATACTCACCATTACGATTTACAAATTTAGGAACAATAAATTTTGGCACTTCCCATCTCTTCCTTTTTACATATTCCTTTTTGTAAGCATAATATGGGGGTATGAGAGTTTTATCTCTAACGAATGGGTGCAACTGGGTATTTTCAATACAGGTTTGACATACAGCTCTCTTACAATATTTCTTCTCTTTACTGTGCTTATCGTCTATTTTGTCTTCTGGAGTAAATTCTTATGGGCGCAAATCAGAAGACGAAGAGATAAAGAAGTTAGGGTACTTGAAAGAATATCCCAAAGAAAGGATTATGTCTACACAGATGATGGACCTATAGTACGAGCTGAAGAAGATATCCTCGGTAGAAAAACATTTGCTCGCAATATCGCCAAATGGATATATGATCTAGATGTTCAGAAAGGTGCTTGCTCCATAGCTATCAACTCGCCATGGGGTTATGGCAAAACATCATTTCTAAATCTTATAAAAGAACAGGTTGCGATGAATGATGGTTCTATCATCATGGAGTTTTCCCCATGGCATTTCAGCCCATCTTCAGATATAACAAAAATGTTTTTCTCAAGGCTTGAAAATGACTTTAAAGATATAAATAATCAACTTTCCGACTTTTTTGCGGAATATGCTGATTTGCTAAGTGACACAGAGTATTCATTTGCTCAGAAGTTACTTAGAGGCAAGAAAGATTATAAAACCTTGATGACTGATATTTCCAGCCTGCTGAAAGTATTAGGTAGAAAATTGATTATTATAATCGATGATTTCGATCGACTTTCCTCTACAGAAATTCAAGAGGTTCTGCGTTTAATCCGTGGAAGCGCCAATTTCCCAAATTTCATCTTTCTTACAGCTTTTGACAAAGATTATGTTCAAATAGCGTTAAGTGAGTCTTCAAAAGCCATAAACCCTCACTATATTGAAAAATTCTTTGAGCATGAATATAATCTTCCTATTTATAGTAAAAAAGTTTTGAAAGGAAGGATTATAGAGATTGCAAAACAATTCATGGATGAGGATGATTTATATAATTTCAAGGAATATATAAGTCAAGACAATTCCTTATTCAACAAAGGTTATGTATTTGAGCCATTGGGTAATCTCAGAGGAATCTATCGCTGGATGAATAGTATTTCTGTGAAATATAAAGTCCTCAGGTCTGAATGCATAATCACTGACCTGGCAGACTTGGAATTGCTAAACATGCTCTTCCCCAAAATTTATTCTGCCCTTGAGCAGGATACGGAAACCTATCTAATTGCTGATCATGGTGACAATTATACATTATGGGATGGGACAAAAGTTTCTGAAGATCATCTCACATGGTTCAATAAAAATGCTCATGCAGATTTGAAAAAGACAAAGGTTTATACCGACATTCCTGAATCCGATAGAAAAGATCTTGATGACATATTAGATCGTTTATTGCCCAAATATAGTTGGCATGCTTGTCCCAAATCCTTTAGAGATAGCAATTATACCTATCGTTACTTCTATCAAGATTTAAGTGACAATGATATGAGTGATGAAAAATTTATCGAATTTATAACGCAACCACTTGATGTCGTAAAAGAAATTCTTGACAAAGATGAAGATGGTCTATATCTCAGAAGGATATGGCTACATAGCAAGGATCAAGTCATAGAATCAAAGGAGGTAATTGAATGTTTACTTCCTGTCATGTATTATGCAATGGCCAGATATTGTAAGTATTTTGTCTTTGAAACGATATCTAAATATTTGGAAAAACTTGAGCTGACAGAGATTGAGAGGAAAAACAAACTCATTACCCTTATTAATGCCAATGGATTTTCATTTGGAGTATTAGCTTGCTATTCATTATGGAATCGAGAGAGGTCATTATGGCATAAATATCTCAGTGACGAAGAGATGAATTGCATATTGAAAAATATGCTTCAATATTCCATTGAAGAAGGGTTGTCTTATGAGAACGTTAGAGAATGTCATATGAGAGCTTCTATAATATCTAAAGTAGAGAATGATGTGGGAGAACAAGTAGAAAAGGAAGTATTCCCCATCGCTGAAATAGAGGAAATATACCAAACTTATATCGCAGGATCCCTTGTAAATATTATTCCAAACCTAATATGGTATCATAGAATAGGAGGCGACCCTACAGGAGAGTTTTATATCTCTACAGATTTCACTAGGTACTGGGATAATTGGACTTCATTTGAGGACTTTTGTGGCAACAATGGGATAGAAATCAATATTGATAATGTCTATATTAATGAGTTCAAAGCGTTTGTTGAGGCGTATAATGGAAATGGGAACAAGCCTTTGAAATTCGAATTCAAGAACATTGAATTGCTTAGATAAATCTAGAAGGGTTTTCTCGTCCTTTATGCAGCAAGGGTTAATGTTTCATAACTCCTTTGAAGAGGTTGGAATACAGGTTATTAAAGAAATGAGTTTATTAAATGTCGAATTAATGGATCATCCGTTTTGGATACTTTGGATACTCCATAGGCATAACGATGATGCGGATTACTGAAAATAGCGAAGTCGGTTCAGACTTTTTTCGTAACTTTGGCGTTGAATAAGAAAAGATTATATTATGTCGGAAGAGCAGATGAATAGTTATCGACTTACATCGATGGAGGAGCCGGGCGACGAGCGCATGGCTCAGATTATGCGTGAAGTCGCCGAAGATGCCCGAAAAAGCACCCGACGGGCTGCCGAGCGTGTGGCTGCTGGAATTGAGGCTGCCTCACTTGAGGCTCGTGCAAGAGTTGAAGAAACCTTAAACAAACTTCGCAATGGCGACAAGTGAACACAAGCCGGTTCTGATCGTGATTGCAGGGCCAAACGGGTCGGGCAAGACTTCCGTGACCTCAAAGATTCTGCATCATGAGTGGCTGGAGGATTCGGAGTATATCAATCCCGACAATGTCGCCCGCGATCTGTTCGGCGACTGGAACAATCAGGCATCGGTTCTCAAAGCTGCCAACTATTGCAATGAATGGAGGGAAAGATGTCTTGCTGAACGCAAGAGCCATATCTTTGAGACTGTGATGTCAGCCACCGACAAAATCGATTATATTCTCAGAGCGAAGCAAGCCGGATTCTTCATCCGTCTCTTCTTTGTCTCCACCGAATCCCCCACTATAAATGCTAAGCGAGTCGCTAACCGCGTGCTAAATGGCGGTCATGATGTGCCTATTCCCAAAATCATATCCCGCTACGATAAGTCCATCGCAAACTGTATAGCCTTGGCTCCATATGTCGATAGGCTATATGTCTATGACAATTCAATTGAGGATGCGGAAGCGAGGCTTCTCTTCCGACTGAGCGAAGGAGAGCTTGTGAAACGCTATGTTGAGGAGCTTCCCGACTGGGCTTCAACTATCCTTCCGAGATAGAAAACGGCAAAGTAACCGATGTCATTCCTACGAATTTGAATATCCATATTTGTACCATGTAATACCAATATATTGGTAATCATATATGGTTAGATTTGAGGAAGTGAAGTAAGTTTCCAATTCAATAATAAAAAAAGAATGTAACTCAATGTGAGTTACATTCTTTTTTTATTTGTACGCTTTCAAACAAATACTTGTTTCCTTTAATCTGCAAAACAAAATTAAGGTTGGTTCAGACTTTTTTCTTAACTTTGGCGTTGAATAAGAAAAGATTATAGATTATGTCGGAAGCAGAAATGAATAGTTATCGACTGACGTCGATGGAGGAGCCGGGCGACGAACGCATGGCACAGATTATGCGTGAAGTTGCCGAGGATGCTCGCGAAAGCACCCGCCGGGCTGCCGAGCGTGTGGCTGCCGGGATTGAGGCTGCTACGCATGAGGCCCGCGCAAGAGTTGAAGAAACCTTAAACAGGCTTCGCTATGACAGCAAGTGAACATCGGCCAGTCCTGATTGTGATTGCCGGGCCTAACGGGTCGGGCAAGACTTCCGTGACCTCCAAGATTCTACATCATGAGTGGCTGGAGGATTCGGAGTATATAAACCCCGACAATGTCGCCCGCGATGTATTCGGTGACTGGAACAATCTGGAATCTGTTCTTAAAGCAGCCAACTATTGCAATGAATGGAGGGAAAAATGTCTTTCAGAACGCAAGAGCCATATATTTGAGACTGTGATGTCAGCCACCGATAAGGTCGAATACATTCTCAGAGCAAAAGAAGCGGGATTCTTCATCCGCTTGTTCTTCGTATCCACTGAATCTCCAACCATCAATGCAAAACGTGTCGCTAACCGAGTGCTGAATGGCGGACATGATGTGCCAATTCCCAAAATCATATCACGATACGATAAGTCCATCGCAAACTGTATAGCCTTGGCTCCATATGTCGATAGGCTATATGTCTATGACAATTCAATTGAGGATGCGGAAGCGAGGCTTCTCTTCCGACTGAGCGAAGGAGAGCTTGTGAAACGCTATGTTGAGGAGCTTCCCGACTGGGCTTCAACTATCCTTCCAAGTAAGAAACGATAAAGTAACCGATGTCATTCTCATGAAATTAAATCTCCGTATTTGCGCCAAACAATACCAGCACATTGATAATCAAAATAGTCACAATCAATATATACGCCTAATCCACCTCTCAGATGATTTTGTACCCCACTGGACATGCCAATTTCTACCTGTTGCTTTATCTAAAAGTATGAATTGATACATGTTTTTTGTGGGGTATAATTCAAATGAATTTAATCCATTATACCAAGATAAATCTTCATTACTTAATATCGCTGAAAATTCGTCTTTAGATTTTAGTGACCATTGTATTAGCTCTAATTTGCCCGTTTGAGTATCTAACTTAATGAGGGTGTTGCAGAACTCCTCTGATTAAAGCCTCTGAGAATTGAATATTTTAGAATAATCTGGAATTTTTCGAGATTAGTTCGTATATTCGATTCTCAGGAAGTTGAAAACCGGGCATACACTAAAAAAACAGCGAAAATCGGTCTTTTCAGGCCGATTTTTGTATGTTTTTATGCAATTTCAGGATATTAACGTGAGTTCGATATAAGAGTTCAGTTATCCAATAATAAAACAATCAGCCATTTAGCATAAAACTAAATGGCTGATTTTCTTGGTATTCTCGCGAAAAATTCGTAAATTTATAGTGTCCAATTATAACATTTAC
>NZ_CAJTCF010000043.1:0-32832 GCF_910574735.1 Duncaniella muricolitica
TTTTTAGTGTTAAATTTTCATGCTAAACATCAGATTTTTAACGGATTAAACACTTGGCTCCTCGGAGCCGTTAACAAATTCTCAAAAAATAACCGAAGTATTGTACCAAATTTCAAGACAATAAAACCGCACATTTCTTATAAAGTATTGAAAATCAGAAGTACTTTGGTGTTGCATAGAAAAAGGACACCGGGATCCCTCCCGATGTCCACCACTAAATCCACGTCAAAAATGAAACAAAAACATTATGACGTTGAATCAATTGCAAAATTACGAAATTATTTTGTCTTATCAAATTTGGCTTTCTGCTCTAATCGTTGAGTCCGATATTTTTCCTCGTTGTCATACTGAGCTTTGTATCCGATTGGCCCGAGGCTATTGATTGCATCTTCCTTCTGACTGTCGATGACGTGCAGATAGCGTTCGGTCATGCTCAGGGTACTGTGACCGAGCAATGAGGAAACGGTCTTGATATTCGCGCCAGCGCTGAGTGTGTTTACAGCAAAGGAATGTCGACCGCAGTGCCAAGTAATATGTTTCTTTATACCGGCGTGTTTTACCCACGTTCCGAGGGAGTTGTTGCAGGCAATATATGTGGGCAAATCGAATATCAATGTATCGGGCGTCGCATTGTCGGGCAGACAACCTATCAATTCAATCAAGGCATCGCTGAGAGGTATGACCACTTGGCTGTGATTGCTGCGACCTCTCGTCTTCTTCTGCTCGAAACGGAGTGTCCTTGTGGAATAATCCACATTGCGGTATGTAAGTCTGCTGACATCGCAATACCTTATCCCTGCGAACAAAGTGAGTAAAAATGCTCGTTGGATTATGCTGTTCTCCTGAGGATAATGGGTTGCTACAAGTTTTTCGATTTCTTCAAGTGTGAGAAATTCCTTATTTATCGCCATCTTGTCAAATTTTATCACGATGCCGTCACAAGGATTCTTTCTCATCAATTCCTGCTCAAATGCCAGTTTTACAACCCTCTTGAATCGGTTAAAGATAGTAAGCGGCCCCTGTCCGTAACCTCTCTGATTGACAAAGTCTGCAAATTCCCTCATCATCTCCGGGGTGAGCTGGTCAGGCCGGATATAGGAGGAATATGCCGAATACTTCGGAGTCTCGGCGAGAAATGTCTTGAATCGGTTTAGGGCTACCTTGGAGCCATTAAGATGAGAGGGAGCATTTTTACTCTCGTTGATGAATTTCTGAAAAAAATCTAGAAAATTCACATTGGTGTCTCGGCGGAATTTATATCCCTCACGATCTTCGAGAAAACGCTGCTCTCTCTCAAATCTCGTTTTCTCAGCAAGCGCAAGAGTGTTCTTATTCTGAATCCGCTCACGCTGGTCTTTCGGACTGGCATAAAGATAGAGATTGAGATTCTCTTTCTTGCGGACATGCTTTACTTTATACTTGGGCTTTCCGGCCATAGCCCCGTCGGTATAGTAAACCTGATTGCCGTCAGCGTCAAGCTCAGGAGTCTCCGACCTTCCGAGATAGTACTCCAGATACAGGCTTATCCTGCCGTCTTTGAGTACCGACTGCATTATCTTGGGGTTTTGCTTAGTTCTTCTTTCTAATTTAGCCATAATCCATTATCTTTGTATGGTGCAAAGGTAATCCGGCGAAATCAGAAATTAAAATCGCCCTCAGCATCTATTAACAAACGAAATGTACTAATTGTGTACTGAATGGTCTAAAAAATAGAAAAAACTATAACATTCCCGAATTGCCACTTGCGCACAATATGCTGATATTCAGCTTATATAATTGTATTTTATTCTAAGCTGTTTCTTTTGAATATTCCATGAGGATAAATTTTACATTCTTTTTCTCATTTAGGTTGCCGTATTTCTCCACAAACTCGTCATAATACTGATTGAGGTGTTCGCGCAGATGTTCTGACGGTTCATGGGTCTCAGCTTCATAGTTGTAGAGTTGCTGGTATGTCTCCGATATGGTGACATAGAGCATGGCGCGCTTCGCCTGTTCGGGCTTCAATTCCAATGGATTGAATGTCGCGCTGTTCTTGCGTACTTCCGAGAGGAAGCCGACAAGACCGTCCTGAACGACCATACTGCCATTGTGATGGAAGAACTGAATATCCTCCGAGAAAGGACGGGGCGACATATCGACCTCGGTTTTCTCCGGCTGCTGTGCCGCCACTCTTGGCTGTCTGCCGGGAATGAAAAAGCCTTCTGTTTTCTCGATTACAGTGCCGCCCTCAACGATAGTTCCGGATTTATAATCCTTGTTGACTTCTTTTTCAGCCGCCTGACGCTCACGCTCCGCAAGCTGGGCGTATGCGATTGACATCATAGCCTCGTAGAACCCGTTGATAGGCGGATTATCGTCCCAGTTCAGAGAACCGTAAAATTCCAGCTCCTTTTCAGTAAGCGGCCGGAATTTATTTGTCGGCAACGGTCTGGCGTCAGCCCACGGTTTCGGCTTTTCGACCGGCTTTTCCTCCTTCTCTTTCTTTGGCACAGCAGTACGCTGGCGTTTTGGCGCATCCCTCGGCTCCAGTTCCCCGAAAAGATTGTAGGCGAACAGACGCGGGTCGGGATTGTCGGAATAATCCGGGCCGCCGTCGGTTTCTATTTCCTTCGACTGTTGCGGAATGGAATCCGAAGGCACATTATCGGATTGCTCAACCTTCCGTGTTTCTGCATTGGACGTAACAATCTCGACAGCCTCTTGCTTGGCGGTCTTTGTCAGCTTCGGGTCTTCGAGCTGCTCACAGATAGCCACACGTTGCCCGGCTCTTACGAGCTTGGGCAGGTAGGTGTCGAGCGCATGATGCGGGAATCCGGCAAGCTCTATATATTTGTCACTGCCGTTGGCTCTGCGGGTCAGCGTAATACCTAAAATCTCCGACGCTTTTACCGCATCCTCGCCGAATATCTCATAGAAATCGCCCACTCTAAACAGCAGTACAGCATCGGGATGTTTCTTTTTCATCTCCTGATACTGTTGCATCAGAGGCGTATTGGTGAGGCTCGACTTCTTTTCTGCTTTCGGAGTTTCCTTTGGTTTAGGCGTGATGGGATCAGGCGTAGGCGGCTTGATAGCGTTGGAATTATACAGTTCCAGATTCAGGCGCAGACGGAATGACAGGGTTAAAGCGTCATGCAGGTCACGGGCAATACCATCTATGCCGTCCTTGTGGGTATAGACAATAGCCGGTTTGCCATACTGGTCAGTACCCACTTTGGCATCAGTGTAGATTACATTCTGCGGAAACGCCTGAAAGAACTTGTTGCCCGGCACCTTTGTCTGTCGGTCAACAACCGACTGGATGAAAAATTCTTCGTCTGCCGATAATGCTTTCTTCCCCATATGCTTCTGGAGAATGATAAGGTCAGAACCTGCATCCGTTCCGGCATTATCGGAGAAAGTATTATTGGACAGACGCAGGGCTGCCACAAGATCCGCGCGTTTCACAAGCTCCATCCTCACGAAGGGAGAAGCGGCGTTCATAACACCTTGCGATGCGATGAAGGCAACCAATCCACCCTCACGCACTTGATCGAGTGCCTTGAGAAAGAAGTAATTGTGTATCGTCTTTGTTGATTGACGGAAGGCTATCTCATTGCTCACAGCATACGCCGGGTCTGCCACAGCAAAATCGCCGAAAGGAATATTGGAGGCTGCCACGTCGAAGTATCCGCTGAAATCGGGGTCTATCTTCTCGAAGCCCTCTATGCGGGTCAGGATTGACGGGTGCAGGGCTGACAGGATTTTACCGGTGAGCAAATCCTTCTCATAGGCAAGCACTTCGGCACCGGGGTATCTGTCATTCCGCAGGAAAGAATCGACAAACGCTCCCTGTCCGGCCGACGGTTCAAGAAATCTTTTGACATCGACCCCGGCATCTTTCAGCGCATCGGAAATGGAGTCAACAACAGGTTGTGGCGTATAGAATGCTGTCAGTACCGAGGCTTTCAGAGAATCCATATACTCCGCAAACTCCCTGTCATTGTGGCTGTAATCATGAATCATACGGCGCAGTTCCACCGTCGGCGCGAACAGCTCAATATCCGACTTGCTCCACTTGGCGGCATCGGCAAGCTCGTTGGCATCGTTGAGGATACATTTCAACCCGCCGAAGCCGGAGTACCTGCCGAGAATCTCCCGTTCTTCGGCAGTCTGCGCATTGCGTTTCTCAACACCAAGACGAAACGCCATCCGAATAGCCTCGATGTTGTCGCGCATCACTTTCAGACGGTTATAGCTCATAGCCGTCGAGTATTTCGGAGATTACGCCGAGCAGTTCGGTAAGCATCGGACGGTGGTTCTCGCGGCTGAGGAAATCACCGTTGACACCGTATCTGTCAAGTATTTCCTTTACGGAAGGGAGCGTAACAAGGTGGTCTGCCATAGAGGGCCACGACCATTCGGGAAGGCGCGTCCAGAGGTTTTCCTCAAGCACCGAATACACTATGTCATAGGGGGAAACATAGAGTCCGTCGAGCAGTGTGCGGTAACTAAGCTCTGTCGCCACCGACACGCCGCGCCCCTGAAGACGCTCCGTAATAAAACGGTCGTAGGCATCTTCAACACGGGCTTCTATGAATTTATTATCTGAAAGCTGGGGGAAGTGGTGGTCACGAAGGTGGCCCCGGAGATAGTCGCGGTAGCGGTCTAATTCCGGCAATTCAACGTTATGTCTCATAATTCGGATGGATTGTAGTGGTCTGCCGGTATCCGCCATATAGAAAAAAGGACACCGGGATCCCTCCCGATGTCCGACCACTAAATCCACGTCAAAAATGAAACAAAAACATTATGACGTTGAATCAGCGGCAAAGTTAACGATTTATTCGGACACGGGAGGAATATTTCGGGTTAATAATTGTATTTTCAGAGTGTTTTGTCGTTTTCTGTTTCGTTTTCAGCCGGTGGTGTGAAAGCGTCGATTACGCGCTTCACTATAAGGCTGTATAACTTTCGCTCGTCACCGGACAGGTCTGTCGGATGAATGCCGGTAGTGACTATGCCGTAGCCGTTGAAGGCCGTCTGCCTGCCGTCATATATATGTCGCGCATCAGGCTTGAAGGCTTTTGGGGCGAGCTTTCCCCATTTGGGGTGATATGTGAGTGTGCGGATGTTCCGCTTCATCTTGTGGCATACGGTCTTGGGTATGCGGGTTTCTATGTAGAGCGGGAAAGAGATGAGCTTCTTGAAGTACAGCATCATGGCGGTGTCGAACATCCGGTCGAAATCCCAGCCCAGACTGTCGCGGGCATCATCTGCCAGAGTGTACATGCAGTAGAGCGTCGGTTCGGGATCTTCCGTCATGCCGTCGGATACCTCATTCTCGCGCTCCCACATATCTTCTACCTCGCAGCCGAAATCGGTCGTGCCGTCAAGTGTTTCAAGCACATCGTCCTTATCAACCTCTATTATGCGGTTGATGATAACCTCGCCGAGCCACTTCTCGTACTCGTCGGTGTCGGTGCGCCCGTTGAAAACTGCGTTGCGGATCGCCTGACGGGTCAGCACGGGCAGCCATGCACGTTTTACCGTAACCGGCGTTGCAAGATAGTAGTACAGGTTAAGGAACATGAGTTCCCCCTCTTCGCAGGGCAGCATGGCGTTGATGACCGTGTGGCTCTTTTCCCAGAGCGAGCGGATGGTGCCGAGGTGCCGGGCATCCGCCGCGCTTTTCTTATATCCCACCACTTCATCGTAGTTGCGCATGGCAAACTCGAAGTTGTGGGCATACACCTCCCGGCTTTTCATTGATGTCGCCAGCACAAGGCTGTTTTTCGCCTTGAAGGCGGCTTCTATAAGTTCGCCGTTCGTCCATGTCACGGCATAGCCGTTGCCGAGATAATAGCCTTCGTGTGTTTCGTTGGCGCATATTGCTTTGGCGATGGTATCGGCCATAAGATGGTTGTCGGTTATGACCGTTATGAGATTTTTCTGTTCCATTTTTTACGTTATTTTTGGTGGATGGTTTGGATTGAGTGGTCTTGCGGATATATGGCGTCGGGAGTTCCGGACCTCCCTCAGCCGTTTTATCCGGATTGTGTCAGTATGTCGTCACATTTTCGGGCCTTTCGGCTTACGCTGCTGCTGTTGCTGTGCCTCGTTTTTCGGTGCGGTCTGGTACTTCTGGAGCGGTTCGGCAACGTGCTTTGTCGCCTCGTTGGTCAGCCCGTCGGTGTTCACCGCCTTCTGCGTGCGGGATTCTTCCGCCACCGTCACACGCGGGTCGTTGAGCGATGTCGTCGGACGCTGTTTCTCCGGGTTGAACTGGAGATAGACAGTGTTGAGCTTGCCGTTTTTGTCGGGGATATTTGTCAGCTCCACGACCTTGCCGGCGGCGTAGTCTGCCTGTTGCTGCTGTGTCATCGGCACTTTGCACCATTTTGAGAGCGGCTTTATCCTGCCGTCCGCCGTGATCCACGACGATGGCTTCTGCCCCTGCGTCTGCTGTTCACGCTGCTCGTGTCGCCGCCCTGATTCGGGTACGAACTCGACCCCCTTGCGGTCTGCCGACACCTGAAGCACCACGTTGTAGGTCTTGCCGTTCTTGTCGGTAATCTCTTTCGGCGGAAGTGCCATTCCCTGTTTGAGCTGTGCCACTTCGGCGTCGGTGAGCTTGGTCTGGCCGACGGTGTTTCTTACGAACACATCCTTTACCGGCACCGACACCAGTTCGTTGGTATAGCGGTCGATGCTGACGTAGGACGGTACTTTCTTGCCGTTTCTGCCCGTCAGTTCCACAACCTTGCCGAGATTGCCGGTCTCGCGCAGCACAGCCTTCTCATCTTTTGAGAACTTGTAGCCCATGAAGTCCTGATCGAGCCTCGCCTCACGGTGGATGAAGTGTGGCACCAGCTTCACACTGCCGTCGGGGTCTGTGCGGAACGAGAGCCGGGCGTCTATCGGGAATTTCTCTCCGGCGAATGTCGGTGTTACAGTCACGATTTTCGACTTGCGGTTGTAGAGCATCTCCTTGAGGTCTCCGCTCTTTTCCAGTTCAGCGCGGTCGATGCCCCATTTTTCTTTGAGTGTCGCCCAGTCTATCCTGCTTTCGTCAATTGCGGAGTGCTTCACCTCCTTGTCGGGAGTTTGTGCATTGCCGGTGACATTTGCCTGTGCGGGCTGTTCCTCAGGAGCGGCAGCCTGCTGTGGCTGTTCAACCTTCTGCTCTGACTTCGGAAGCTCCACCACATTGTTTTTAAGCATCTCCGCATTGGCGACCGGGTCTTTCGCGAGGTCACCGATTACGGTGCCCACCGTGTCGTAGCGGTCAGCGGGGACACGGAAGAATCCGAATGTCGAAGGGTTCTTGCACTGACGCACGAAATTCGACATGAAGGCTTCGAGCGGGTTCTGACCTTTCTGGAATTTCACGAGGTCTGAGATTTTTGCCGACTTTACATCGGTCATCTTTGGAGTGCCGTCCTCATTGAGTCCGGTCACCGCGCCTACCTGCCCAGTTTCGTTGTTGCGGGCGATAAGCACTTCTTCAGGGTTTTGATTCTGGTCTTGTGCCATAATAAAAATTGTTTTGGGTTAAAAACTTGCGCTGCCTACGGCGCGATAATTATCATGAGTGAAAGTGTGTTCTAATTTTATTCAGCCGTCCCTTCCTGCAAATACCTCGGCCACATCGGCAATACGGTATGTGATTTTGCTGTTCTTGGCTTCTCCGTGCTTCGTGAAAGGGATTTCGCCGTTTTTTCTCATCATGCAGAGCTTGCGGTCGGATATGCCGTACTGCTCACATATTTCCCGGCTCGTCATGGTCTGCCTTGAAGGGTCAATTATAGCATAGCCTTGCAGCAGTCCGATAAACTTCTTGCCGAAGCCGTCAAGTTTTGTGTCAAATCTCGATTCAAGCTCCTTTATCATCCGGCAGATGATTTTGAACTCCGCTGAACTGATCATAGGGCAGGTACTTTTTTATACTTGTTTCTGATTTCCTCCAGCACCGCCTCGCTCCATTTGAGCTGAAGGCGGCTTATGGCCTTGATGATGGGGGCGAGATGATAGAATACCTCCCGGCCGCGCTCTATCCATGTGAGCTGATAGCGGCGGCGGACACGCTGGAGCTGTCTGGTTGACATATGCAGCAGACGAGCTGCCATTGCGTTGGGGATAGGTGGTATTGAGGACAGTTCATCCTTCTCCTCCTTTGCCTCTTTCTTTTTTCTTTCCTCCTTTGTGAGGATTGCGAGTATCAGCGACAGTGTTTCTTCAAGAGTGACAGTCCGCTGATAGAGCATTTCCAGTGTAATCTGTTGTTCCATTTCTTTTCGGATTTAGTGTTACGCTGGCAAAGGTATATAGAAGCGAAAAGGGCAGTCGGGAACGTTACGGGAACATTCCCGAAAATAATTTTCTGACGGATAAAGACAAAGCGCCGGCTATTGATATGTAGCCGACGCTCTGTCAGACGGTTAGCTATATATCAACTAAAAGTCGAGGTCACCGAGATTTTTTGCGAGGTTCTCCATATCCTGACTGATTTTGGAGTTTGTGATACGGGCGTATATCTGCGTTGTCTGAATGTTGGTGTGTCCAAGCATCTTCGACACCGATTCGATGGGTACACCCTTGCCGAGTGTCATAGTCGTTGCAAAGGTGTGGCGCGCCAGATGGAAAGTGAGATTCTTCTCAATGCCACAGATGTCGGCTATCTCTTTCAGATAGCAGTTGAGCTTCTGATTTGTTATTATAGGCATCAGTTGGCCGTCAAGATACTTGCCTTCGTATTTTTTGAGTATCTTGAGTGCAGGCGGAAGAAGCGGCACCGTCACTTTGGTGTTTGTCTTCTGGCGGTGTGTGACGATCCACAGACGTCCGTCAAACATCTTCTGTATGTTGTCAACACGCAGGTTAGCAAGGTCGATGTACGCCAGCCCGGTAAAACAGGCGAATACGAATATGTCGCGGACATGTTCAAGACGCTTGGATGCAAACTCCTTATCCATCATCTTTTTCAGGTCATCTTCCGTAAGGAAGCCTCGGTCAACACGCTGCACCGAGATTTTATAGCCGTTGAATGGATCAACGAAAATCAATCCGGCGCGGATAGCTTTGTTGATTACCTGCTTAAAGAACTTCATACACTTGTAGGTGGTATTCTGGCTGTAACCATACTCAGTACGCAGGAAGAACTCCAAGTCCACTATGAACTGGTATTTGATTTCCCTCAGAGGGATGTCAGTGATATTGTACTTCTTCTTCATGAACTCTACCACACGGCGATACATTCGCTCGTACTTCTGATAGGTAGGATTGGCTTTGCTTATGCCAATGAGTTTTTTTGTATCTTCAAGATGCTGAAGATAGAGAGTTACGAGTGATTCCTCCTTTGCAGTAACACCCGTAAAGGCGTTTTTCACCATTTCGGCTGTAACGTAGCCATGACGATTAAGGAGGTCATAGTAGTGTTCCTTCAGAACATGGCGCATATCCTCAATGCGCTTGTTGAATTCGGCAATTTTTGAAGACCTGCCGATAGCCTTAGACGCAGCAGCGTCCCAGAGGTCTGGCTCTATTGAGAGCGTGGAATTTAGTCGTTCATATTCACCGTCCACAGTGATTTTTATTATTATGGCACATTTGCCATCCTTATTCACTTGGTTTCGACGAATCAAGAACAAAACTTTGAAAGTGCTCTTTTTCATCTTACGTTGGATTTAGTGTCATCATTTCCGTTTTTTAGGCGGTGGATGCAATGATAACGAGTGAAACATTAAGATGGATTGGACACTTTTGAGAACAATAAGCGACAAATCAGCGACTTAGATTGATTTTAACATTGAGGACATTTTCAAGACACTATATAATTCCATACTTTCAAAAGAATTAAATCGGAATATCGGAAATAGTGTCGGACACCCGTTTTAACACCCACAATCCAATGGGTTAAAATGTCGCCTGTTTTCCGACTTTCTTCCGAGTTATGTCTTTGTAAGTATATGGCATTAAGATTATTAGATGCGTTTTAGGCACTATTTAGGCACTAAAAAGATTTTTGAAATCTTAGTGCCTGGTTAGTGCCTAAACTCTGTCCGGGGGAGTCCTTTTTGCGTCTTTTTTCGGTCCTGAGTCGAAAGGATTAGATAAAAGAAAACCTCGGAACTACTTGATAGTCCGAGGTTTGTCTCGTTAAGTCCGAATTAGTTCGGTAGTACATAGTGGAGCTGGAGGAACTTGAACCTTACGCTCCAAATGTACACATATCAACGAGTTGCAATTGGTTAACATTCGTGTGTAGCGAATTTGCAACCTAAATTTCTATATCCTCACGCAGCCGCTCGCCACGTGACCCAAAGGGATTCTAAGGGTATTGCAAAGTTAATGCTTTTTCCACTGATATTCAAGTCCGAGGGTTCATTTTAGAAAATTTTATGACCGGTTGTTAAAATATTATGGCCTCGCAACGAGACCGGCAATCAGTCTGGTGAAATCCGATATGTCGCCCCGGACGCTTGCATTTTCAAGAGCGGACATATATTCCCGACGTTTCTCTAACGGTACAACAGTCCATGGATAGCCCCCCGAGGCAAGCATGGCGTTAAGGATAAAGCGTCCCATACGTCCGTTCCCATCCATGTAGGGATGTATGAATACAAACATAAAATGCCCCAGCACGGCTCTTACTCTCGGATCAGGCTCCTCACTTATCAGTCGGAACAATTCCGGCATGGCGTCCGACACAGCGCGGGGATTAAGAGGAATGTGCTGTGAACCTCGAATATAGACCTGATTTGTGCGATACCCGATGAGGTCTGACGCTGTAAGAATACCGGCGGTGACAAACGGCATCCACATCTGGCGATACCATCGGGAATGATCTTCTTCCAAAACGCCGCCCGCATTTTGTCCCGCAAGTATCTTTCTGACCGACTCCTTTACCGACTGAAATGCCTGATAATAGCCACGCGCCACAAGTGCGCTCTTTTGTTCCTTGTCGTCACTGTCCGGTTTCCAATTGCCCGATCTAACCTTTTCGATAAGTTCTCTCGATACCTGATAGCCCTCTATGGAAAGAGAGTGATAGGCGTCTTCAAGATATTTTTCATCCACATGTTCGAGATACGATTCTATGTCGGCGACCGCTTCAGGAGTTTGCGGAAAATTTTCCAATACCTGTTCCCTCATTGTCGCCCACATCATTCTTATACGTGCCGCGTATGGCGATTTGGCATATATGGCTGTCGTGTCTGTCTCGGCAGAAAATGGGTTGTACTCAGAGACAGCATATCCAAAATCTCTCATCGTCAACAGTATCTCATCTGCAATAGCCCCTTTGCCGACACTCCGAAGCGCACCGATAATGCGTCCGGCTCTTGTCGTGGCTCCTTTATCAGTCAGAATCTTCAACAATTCGCTTGCGTTGTCGATCATCGACAGGCATATCCGTGCAGACATGGGGTCATTGGAATAATATGATGGGGAAGCGTATACTAATGCGGATTCAAGGCTATAGAGACGCAACCCATATATGGGGTCTACGACAATATTTTGTGTAAGTTCCGATTTAAGCGGAAGCAGGGTGTGGCCGTATGGAAGACTGACTATGTTATTGCTTGCTTTTGGAGATTTAAGAATCAACTGGCCCGGAACAGTGGTCTTGCCGGAATGGAAATCAAGTGAAGAATCGGCAGACAGACTCCAGTCAGAGCCGAA
This sequence comes from Duncaniella muricolitica, assembly GCF_910574735.1. Classification (NCBI taxonomy): domain Bacteria; kingdom Pseudomonadati; phylum Bacteroidota; class Bacteroidia; order Bacteroidales; family Muribaculaceae; genus Duncaniella; species Duncaniella muricolitica. Next base: position 11,665 of record NZ_CAJTCF010000043.1, read on the forward strand.
ACGTGAATCGGCGTAGGCACGCACAAAATGCCAATATGACGTGTACCACACGGTGGTGTCGCCCTCGCTTCCCGGTCGTGAAGGAATATACCATCCCTTCATCACTTCCTGAAGCCATCCGTTTGCCAACAGACGGTTCAGATGGGTACGCGAAATGGCCTCCGTACCGCGCAGGATTAAATTTGGTTCTTTATCCTGAAGCTGCCGAAGCACCTCCAGCGAATCAGCCAGCAATTCTTGAATAGTCGCCATATTGTCACATCTTATTAGTCTTTGTTCAATGAGAGTTTCTCGTATTTATTAACGGATGATTGCTCGTATTTGTTGTTGCAGAGATACTCGTATTTGCTGCAAAGGTAATCATAATTGCCGAATTAACAAAATCTTATTCGGTTCATTATCGTATCTTCCCGTTTATCATATCAAGCTCTTATTTTGTAATCTCAATTGTTTCTCCAACGGTTGATACGATCCCGGATTTCAGCCTTCGGTAGTCGGGCGTTGATGGCGAATAATTCTTCAAGTCGGTCTGCCGCCATTGATGTCGATATGATGTCATGCCTGACCAACTCATCGAATATGAAGAGGATGCCATGCACCTCGATTGACTGTTCTTCTGCATAGCGTCTAAGCCGTCGGTCGCCCGTCAACATTGGTACGTTATGCTTTCTTGCGAAATAGCATACCGAGCAATCGGGTATGGAGAGATTGCCGGAAACTGACGAGTGTTCCTCAACAATTTCAATCACTTCATCAGCAGTGAATCCATCGACGGATATTTCCCCTCGGGCAACAAGTTCATCAAAAATTCTTCGCTGGTCGGCATCTGCAATTTCCGCCACCACTAAATCCACAGTGTGAATTTCGTATGGCAGCCTGCACATTTCTTCCAATAGACCTACCGAATGGAGGTCAATGAAGATATTTGTATCGTTGACTAATATCTTCATCGTTTATACAAGCTGGAGTTGTGATCTCACTCTGTCAACAGAGGTGTTGAGAAGCGATGCCGCCTTCGACAGCGAGATAATCTCATCGGCAACCGCGCGATATACCATCCTCACAAATCGGCCTGACGTCTCCGAGATAAAAAGCGATTTCTCGACTATCGCGTTGAAATCCGGGAAGAGCTTTTTCTTTTTAAGGTATCCCTCATATCTTCTTCCGGTTATCACTCCGAGTTCTTTCAGCGACAACATGATGGTATCTATCGAAGCACCATACTGTTTCTGAATATCGCATAATTCAGCCAATGAGATGTCATGGCGAGTATTGCCGAGGCGTCCTTTCAGCACCGATGACGGCACCAGCATTTCCGAGGCAAACACATTGCACAGACGTTCAATCTCTTTTACATCGTATCCTGCGGGAAGCCCGATAATAAGATGTCCGAGTTCGTGGAGCAGCGTAAAACGCTTCTCCTCCGAAGGCAGATTCCTGTTTACGACAATTACAGGTATATTGTCGTTGGCATAGCCGCTGAGACCTCCGAATGACTTGTTTTCGGAGATCTCGATAATCTTTATGCCGTTATCTTCAAATACCTCTATCACGTTTGAAATGCCGTCATGCCCGAGTCCGAGCATAGATCGCACCTCACCGGCATATCTCCTCACATCGTCAGCATTCTCCACATCTCTTTTTTCAAGGGTGTAATCAGTTCTGATTCCGCATAATTCCTCGATTTCGAGGTATCTTTCCAATTCCTCCCTGACTTTTTCGCGTATTGATGAGACTGCACGTTCCGATACTCCGGTCTTCTTGTTGAACATTATCTTGTCAACGGCGACGGTAAACGGACGGAAGAAATAATCCGGTTTCACTCCCAACGCCATACTGAAGGCTATCAGCATCCGGCTGTCTGGCATGGTCAGTCCCTTCTCGTACTTGTTTATGGCCTGACGGGTCACGGCGGGCTGAACTTCTTTCCCAAGTTCATCCATCGTAAGCCCTTTGATAAGGCGGGCTTGATTTAGCCGACGCCCGAATATGTTGTTTGAGTCTTTAGTCATATTGCAGAATCTTTTCAGTTGACAAAGTTACAAAATATTTCTCATTTGTAAACCATACAAGAGCATAAAAAGTTTAGACAATCCGTCAAGGTGGCCGACAAGAGGTTGAGCGGACTGCCGTGTTTGCGGCGTGATGCCGCCGCAACGTGACGGTGGACGAGCCACTGACACCTTGCGACCGCCTCGCGCCTAATGGCAACGGCGGGACACCGATAACCGGCAACGCCTCCGAGGTCTGCATCGGGGACGCTGCCTCACCTCTGAGACTTATTGCCGTTCCTCCGTGTTCTTTATCGCCGTTGCCTGATAAGGATTTTTACCGTCCGCTCAACCACTTGCCGTCCGGGAACTACGCCACTCGGCATAGACTGTGGCCGTCATCCTTCCTGCGTTGTCTGACAACCACAGACTACGCTGGTCGTGTCGCCCGGTACCATTTTACTATCAGTCAGTGGGGAATTTATTTTCATAGTTGATTATGCGACTGTCCGTTTTGCCGCTATTGCCTATTATTTGAGCGGCGATTTTCAATTCACCGTCCCGGAGTCGTGGCTCCTGTTCATTGTCCAATCAGCCAGCGATTTCACTTGCTTGCCATTGCTTAACGTGTGGCGAAAGGGATATTCTTTTGGCTTTGGAATGAAAAATCTCCACAGCTCCCTGCGGTCGGTAGTATTTTTAATCCCAAGGCCGAACATCCCCCTCTCTCCCGCCACACGCCCTTTGGGTGTCAAGCAAGCAAAACCGATGGTGATATACAAATAAAAAAACGTCGCAACGATGAAAACGAACAGCCACATAAATAGTCAAGGCAAAGCTTCAAGCCTCAGGTTCAACCAAATAAAAAGAACAATCCTTTGGTTGGCAGGGATATTCGGAGCAATAATAGGTCTGACCTTGTGGGCTTTCCTCCGACCGATATTCCGAGGCATTGGCTGGGTAATATCAATCATCAGCGCACTTGTGATAATCTATTGGATATTAACTTTCTAAAGACATACGACTATGAAATCATCTGAAAATTTTATCGAGGCTATCCGTCAGTATCTTGACAGCCGTGCAGCGAGCGACACCCTTTTCGCTATCCGCTATGCCTCGCCGTCTAAATCCGTAGCCGAGTGCTGTCAGTATATACTCAACGAAGTCAAGCGTCAAGGCGTGTCGGTTCTGACCAACGATGAGGTGTATTCGCTTGCCTGTCATTACTTTGACAGCGATGTCAGCGCAGAGGAAATCGGCAAACCTATCAACTGGAAGGTAGTAATCTCCAAAGACCAACTTACCGAGGAAGACAAGGCTCAACTCAAGGAGCAGGCTATGGAGCAATACCGAGAGGAACAACTCCGAGAAATCAGACGTCAGTCAGCACCGAAGGCTCAACCCAAAGCGACCGCCACCGCTCCCAAAGCCGGAGAGGAAATCAATGTTCAACCCAGTCTTTTCGACCTCTAAAACTCCAAGAAGATGAAACCTCGCAATCTCAAAGAAAAACATATAGTGGAACTGAATGGGCGACTTCGCCCGCTCACCACTCCCCAAATGAATTGGGCACTCAATTCAACCATCAACCATTACGGCTATCGGCTGAAATCCGGAATGTGTACCTGTATGAAATGCGGTCACGAGTGGCTGGAGACACGGAACGGAATATGCCTATGCCCCGAATGTGGCACTCGGATTGAAATCAAGGACACCAAAGAGCGTGTTATCCGTGACAAGTCCTATTTCAACGTTATCACCACCATTGAGGACTATCAGGTAGTGAGAATGTTCCTGATGATAGTGGAAATGCGTAAGGGTATGAAGGCTAATCCCGCCTATCTTGAAATCGGCAGTTATTGGATTGACAGCAATGGCAAGACTACCGTAGTAGGTTTGCAGAGGACATTGGGACACTATATCGACTGTTTCGCCTTTGGTTCTCCGTTGGAGATAAGACGTGACAATGAAGCCTTCCAGCGCATATCCGATGAATGGGTATATCCCCGCATCAAGGTAACGGACACCATCAAACGCAATGGCTTCAAAGGGAGTTGCCACTATATCCACCCCGTGACTATGTTTCAAGAGTTACTGACTAACTCAAAGGCGGAAACGCTGATGAAAGCCAATGAGATAGAATTGCTCCGATACCTATGTGCAAGACCCACTAATAAGGCATATATCGACACCTATTGGAACACCATCAAGATAGCCAATCGCAATGGCTACAAGGTCAAGGACTCGCAGATGTGGATGGACTACATCAAGATGCTGGAGCGTTGCGGCAAGGATATCTTATCCCCAAAGTATATCTGCCCCACCAATCTCAAAGAGGAACTCGACCGCTATATGAGGAAGGTACATATTCTTGAAGACAGAAAGAAAAGAGCTGAGGACATCCGCAAAGCCAAGGAGAGGGAGGCGAGTTTCAAAGAACAGAAAGAGAAATTCTTCGGCATCCGCATCAATGACGGAGAGATTGAGGTCAAGGTATTGGAGAGTGTTGAGGAATACCGGCAGGAAGCCGAAAGTCAGCACATCTGTCTGTTCAGCGCAGCCTACGACCAGCGTGAGGACAGCCTTATCTTCTCAGCGAGGATAGACGGCAGGATAATCGAGACCATCGAGGTTGACCTCCGCACCCTCAGAGTGGTTCAGTCAAGAGGCGTATGCAACAAGAACACCGCCTATCACGACCGCATAATCAACCTCATCAACGCCAATGCCCACCTCATCAAAGAAAGAATAACAGCATAAGATGTTTTTCATAGTCAGAACGGAGCGACCTCGCGATGAAGTCGCTCCATTCATTTTGTCAAAAATTTCGGCCGCCAAAAGGCGGCGTTGGAGAATTCTTCAGTTATATGGAATTGATTACATCCTGTAACTTACCGAGAAAAGTGGCGGCATGGGCGCCGTCCATCTGGGTGTGATGGAATTGGAATGATACGGTAAGCCGGGTTTTGAAGAAGCCATTGCGGTAGCGTCCCCATATCAGGAAAGGATTGTTGAATACTCCGCTATACATTCCGACGGCTCCGTCAATGTCGTATTGCGCCAGTGCCGACGTACCTATCACCATGCTGTCGGCGATGTCGTGGTTAACGCAGGTATCGGCTACCTGTCTGGTCAGGCAAAGATAGTCGACGTTGAAAACGGTGAGGTCGTCGGTATAGGGTATGTCGCATGAACTGACCTCGCCTGCCTGATTTAGAACGATAGTGTTTACGGCTATAGAGTCATATTGCATCAATTTACCACCGACCGGGAGCATATAAAACTCCTTGACTTGCGAGGCGGCACGGCCTATGCACCAGCACATCAGCATATTGAATTTCAGACCTTGCCGTCGGCTTATGCGGCGCAGTCGGGTCACGTCGAGCTTCTTGAACAGCGTCACCATCGGCATCGGGGCCTTCATCCACATCTCGAATGCATATGCGCGTGTGGTTCCCGCAGGATTGACTTCTTGCATCATCTTTTTTATGCAAAATTACCACAGGCGCATCGACCTCGATAGAAGAAAAGGGACATTTATACCGGAACGGTATATAAATCGGAGTACGGCGTCTGGTACGCAGTCAGTTGTTTGGGCGTCATACCGCTGAACTGGCGGAAGTCGCGGATGAAATGCGACTGGTCAGAGTATCCGCTGGCGTATGCAATGCCGACATAATCGCGTGAGCCGAGCTGCATCATTCTCAAAGCCCGCTGGAACCGGGCTATACGTCCGTATTCCTTAGGATTCATGCCGACATATTCGCGGAATAGGCGACCGTATTGTTTCTTGCCAAGGCAGGCGATTCCGGCGAGATTGTCAACCGAAGTTGATGGCGAGCGGAGCAACGCGGAGAGCGACGCCCCGATTCTTTCAATGTTCAACGATGGGGCAATTCGTGCGGTCAGCCATTGTTCTATCAGCGATACTGCCGTTTCGGAATCCGCACAATCAAAAATCCGGTCGGCAAGCAGATTCAGTGGTTTATTGCTGATAGCGTAGCCGGAAATCTCCTGATTGTAGAATGCCGACGGCGGCGCACCGATAAACTTCCCGATGGTATGGGGATAGAAAACGGCGACAATCATCTCCATGTCGCCGTCAGAGGCTATGTGTGCCGGGAAATTCACCTGCCCGCTGATAGTAAACTTATCCTGACGGGAGGATAATTCGGGGATAAACAGCGGCGTGCGTCTGTGAAAAATCATCTGCGGACAACCGATAGGGAATGTCAGGACGCGGAAAGGCTTATCGCTTTCCAGCACCCAATAGTAGCGCACATACGGGCGCAGTTTCTCCTTCGGTTGATAGATTCTCATTGATAATCTATTTAAGATTTCTTACCATGGCATCCGAATCTGCTGCTTATTCTGTTCTGCGGTCAGCCTGTCGCTCTCTATTGATATGTATGGCATGATAATCTTCTTTTGTCATTAGATAAAATTGTTCGGTACGCCTGTCCCCAAGAGGCGAGACAATATCGGGATTAGTATGGTGATACTTGAATCCGCATTTCTCGCAGACACGTCTTGATTTGTCGTTTCCGTCATAATATCCGCACCATACGGCACCGAGTTCAAGGTCATTGAAGCATCTTGACAACAAGGCTTTTACCCCTTCCGGTATCAATCCTTGTCCCCAATATGGCTTGCCAATCCAATAGCCAATCTCTGCCTCATTTGTTTGCATTTCAGCGGCATGTAAACTGTTGGAGAACATTATACCACAACAACCCACAGGCTCATCAGTCTCTTTCAATACAACGGCATAAGTTTCCGGCGCGGAAAACACAGTCCGGATAATTTCAAGGCTGTTTTCCACGGAAGTATGCGGCGGCCAACCTGCAACCAAACCGATTGCAGGGTCAGAAGCGTACTTATAAAGAGCCTCGGCATCGTCCTCTCGCCAAGGTCGCAGGATAAGTCTGTCAGTTTCTATCATGCTTCATTCATAGTCGATGCGCTCAATTTTGAAGATTACAGGGCGCGTCCCGTCGTTGCAGCATGTGATCATGGTGTTTTCATCGCGCATCCAACCCTTCATGATGGAGCCGCCCTGCAATCCGGCGTAGATGTATCTGGAGATAGCATCCCACGCCTCGGAGCAGAATGGCTTTTTCGGACCACCTGCCACCTCATCAGGATTGCCGTCGGTTTTCACGAGCGTGTCGAGTCCACAGTGCCAGAAGTCATCCCGGACGTCATCACGATAGAACATGAACTCATCGCCCTTGTTGTAGACAGGGCATTTGCCGGAGCAAGGATTCACGCAGTATTGCTGCTGATATTCGGGATAGAGCTTGGTGTCAAGCACAGTGATTTTCACTTTATGTTTCATACCTATGTGTTGTTTATTCTTTTCTTCACTTTGAGCCATGCGGGGCTGCCGGAGATGCAGCATTGCCGCATCGTGTCGCACATCTCCACGAATCGGCTCCTGGGAATTGAGAAACTGAGAATGTCATGGTGGAAGAATTGACGTGCTGAGACATCAAGCATACCGATAAAACAATGTTTGCCGCCTGCGCGGTTTTCGTTGACCATCGTCGTTATTGCCGACGCACAGCCTGAACCCCACGGAGACATCACGGCATTAAGATCCGAGCTGTCATAGTTGGCCCAAGCGAAAAGACCGGAAAGCACGTCGGGCGTCACAAAGAATATCAGACCCTCTATTTCATCGAAATTGTCAAGATTGCCGACCGGCACGATATTCAGATATGGCTTTTCGGACAGACGTGGGTTCAGTGCCGTTATATAACCTCGAACCAGTTCCGGCGACTGTTTGTATTTTTCCACTTTTGAGACGAAGTCATATATACGCTCCTGTACCGGCCCGAGACCTGTGTACAGCTTGCCGCCTCCGCATGTGAGACTCTCGGCGTCGAAAGTTACTGTTTCCCCTTTATATGCCCTATGAAATTGCTTGAACATACAGCCCGCGATATTCCAAGGCTCACTGAGAGGCTTATCGGCATATACCACAGCGAGAGGCAACGGCACAGATGCTCCGAAACACTCCCGATATTCTGCTATGAATTCTGACGGGTTCATCATAAGAGACATCCTATTGAAATAAAGAGCAGAAGCCCTGCTTGTTGAATTGATAGTACATTTCTATACGCTCTTGCGTGTCGTTTTCAAGCAACAGAAGCAACTCCTTTGCAAATTCAAGCGTAGCCGAACCGTTTGCAGTCACAATGCGGTTGTCGCTTACGGCTTGCGTGTGGATGTACCCTTCGGGATTCGTATAGATCTCACCACCCCAAATTTTAAGTTGTTCCAATCCGTTGCCGGTATGTTTCACGGCATTGAGAAAACCATGTTTCGCCATCCACGAAGCTGCGTTACAGATAGCACCGACTGTTTTGCCTTCTTCAATGGCTTTTCGGACTATCGGCACGACTTTGTCAGCGACGGGCGTGCTCCAGCCGAAGCCACCAATCAGCACCAGCGCAGCATAATCGTCGGGCATCGTGTCAAACGCATAGTCCGGCAATGTTCGGAAACCGCCGATAGATTTAATCGGATCCAGTGTCGGCGCTACAATCTTGTTGACATATTTGGGATATTCTTTCAGCGCATACTCATCGGAGGCGATTGCCTGCGCGAGATACACTACCTCATGCGCCGCGAAGTCGGGTAGCAGAATATAAAGAATTTCGTTGCTCATAGTTCATTTCTGTTTTTGGCGGTTTGACATTATGGTGTCGAAGTTGTCGCGGCCCCAGTTGATGAGGGCTTCGACGTGGGGCAAAAGTGTTCTGCCGAAGTCAGTGACGGAATATTCCGTGCGAGGCGGCACATCCGGGAACAGTTCGCGGCGGATTATGCCGTCGGTCGTCAACTGACGGAGAACCTGCGACAGTACCTTTTCAGACACAGACGGGATATTGCGGTACAACTCGTTGAAGCGCACCGGCTCGTTCTCGGAAATCTTCACGAGAACGACCAGCGCCCACTTGTTGCCGAGCCATTCGAGCATCGGGGCGGCCTTGCAATATTCGTAATCCAGTTTTTTTGCCATATACTGTCATGCAAAACAGGCTGATAACGAGTAAAACAAACTTTTAGGTAAGGGTCAAACCTTTCGGTAAGTTGTTGCTTTGGCTCTGACTATCACCTAATTTTGCATTACAAAATTAACAAAAAATATCGAGATATGATATATCCTGAGCTACATTTCACAGGTCAGGTGTGGCGACCTCCATACGAAGCCAGTTCCCAGCTGCTGCAACTGACCTCCGGCTGCACATGGCACAAATGCAAGTTTTGCAGTCTATACCACGGTACACCCTTCCGAATGTCGCCTCTTTCAGAGGTGGAGGAAGACCTTATAGTCATCCGGCAGTGGCAACCACGCGCACGACGTGTCTATCTCACCGGAGCGAACCCTTTCGCGTTGAGTTACAACAAACTCATGGATGTTGCTTTGCTGTTAAGGAAGTATCTTCCGCACATGGTGTCGTTCGGGATGTTCGCCCGCGTAACGGACATTACGTCCAAGACAGTTGAAGAACTGAAGAACCTCCACCATTTGAAACTCGACAGCATCAATATTGGCATAGAGACTGCCCATGACCCGACATTGGAGCGGATGAACAAGGGCTATCACGCCGCCGACATTCTTGAACAGCTCACAAAACTCGACGAGGCAGGAATCCGCTACAATGTATTCTATCTTAACGGACTCAGCGGCAAGGGCAATGGCGAGGCAAGCGCGATAGCGACCGCCGAGGTGTTGAATCAACTCCATCCCTGCATCATCAACATAGTGTCGTTGACAATCTTTCCGGAGTCGCAGTTATATCAGGAAGTGCAAGACGGCACGTATATAGAGGAACCGGAGATAGAGCGACTGATGGAGATGCGGACACTTATCGACAAACTGAATATACGTGTCAACCTGCTCGGTCACCATATCTCCAATACGGTACCAATCACGGGAGCATTACCGGATGACAAAGCCGCGATACTCCGAGAATTTGATAAGGCGATAGCGCAGTTTCCGGAAAAGGAACTGAAAGCATATCGCAGCAGGATATGGCATCTGTGAAGACTCTAATCCTGTTTCCAGCCTGCTCATTTTGGGCAGGCTTTCTTATGCTTATTCGCCCGATTTTTAGTAATTTTGCAGTTATAAAGCGTATCAACCTCAACATAACATCTCGCAATATGACAAAAGCAGAAATAGCAAACGAAATATCAAAATCGACAGGGATCGAGAAAACTGCCGTTATCTCTGTAATCGAACAGTTTATGACTGTTGTAAAAGACAGCCTCGCTCACGGCGAGAACGTATATCTCCGTGGATTCGGTTCATTCATCGTCAAGACCCGCGCAGAGAAAACGGCCCGGAACATCAGTAAGAACACAACAATCATAATCCCGGCGCACAATATCCCGGCATTCAAACCCGCCAATTCCTTCAAGGAAGAAGTCGCAAAATAATGGCATCCAGACGTACTATAATAGAGGAATGGATGATGGCGCAGAAACGCCACCATCTTTCCGATGTGCAGGTGCAGATGGCTCGTGAGCTTGGATTCAAACCGGATTCTCTACGGAAGATTGACAACCACAAGCAGGAGCCGTGGAAAACCCCGTTGCCACAACACATTGAGAACCTCTATGAGAAACGCTTCAAGCGTGAGCAGCCTGAGATTGTGAAATCACTGAAACAACAACTTCAGGAAGATGCCGCCAAACGAGCTGCCAAGAGGAAATCTAAAGATGCCCGCCGAAAGGCTGCGCAAGAGCAAGATGACCAATCTCTTAATGCAGAATGATATTTATGGATAACGAACATAATGAATACGGTGAAAATCCCGTTGAAGATATGATGACCGATTACGATTATCACGTCAACACCGGCGAATTGCCGGAACTTTTCGATGAAGCATCGGTTGACGACTACATCGCCAACCTCAATGACTGGGATTGAAATATGATATACTACGATTGTGGCATTGATAAGGCCGTCATTATTAAACTCCAAACATAAGCAGCCATCGCCAGAACGAATCAAATACAGTAAAAGCATGACACATAAAGAGATTACAGAGCAATCAAAGAGATTATTGTTGCTTACAGGAGCTAAACTATTCGGCTCCAAAGGATATGACGCAACATCAATATCTGTAATTGAGAAAGACCTCAATCAGACCCGTGGTGCCATTGCCTATCATTTTAAGTCTAAACTGGGACTTTTGAGGAGACTGTCAACAAATACTATCTCAATCGTGTCATGTTCTCTTCCGTACCGGAAGAATACCGTGGACGCCTGAAAGATTTCTATGTCAAATATGTTTCGATGCTGGAGGAAGAATGTTTGGAAATGATGAATGGCGGGATTCGGAACGTTGCCGGGACATTCCTGAGTCTCGAAGCCGACGCATTAAGAAACTTACCTGATTTCAGAAACAAATGCACAGAACTTAAGCATAGGCAAGCATCGGTGCTGGAACTTGTTGTCGGACGAGCTATTCAGAACGGCGAGATTAAATCGGACATCATCCCTTCTGTGATAGCTGATTTGTTTATGAACGTGGTAATAGGACAGAATTATCGTTCCAATGTCGAGGGTTCCAGATACTATACCGACGGCATGTTACGCCAGTTCAACAGTATATATCGCTTGATTTCCAATCAATAACAAAGGTGCCATGTCAAACAAGACTACCATTATCAGCTGGAATATAAACAGCATCGGCAGACGTTACGACGAACTGAAACAACTCGCTGAAGCATATAATCCCGACTATATTTGTCTTCAAAAAGTCAGGAACAAGACATCTCTCGACAAATTTACGATTCCGGGGTATCACTCGTTGTTCACATTCGATGATTATGGTTCTATGAGTGGGGTCATGATATACACAAGAATCAAGGAGGGAATCGAGCCGATTCTGCAACTTGACTCTATGCCCAAACGCATATTGACTCCGCTATTGAGTGCCGAAGGGCATCTTCAGGTATATGATTGTGGACACTTTAACCTTGCCAATACTTATGTGCCTTTTGCCAATCCTCAACTTGAAGGCGCAGAAGAATATCGCAAGGTGTGGGACGAGCGGTTTCGTAAACTTATAGTTGAACTGTCAGGGAAATTGCCAATTATCATCTGCGGAGATATGAATATCGTACACACGGATAAAGATACCTTTGAGGACAAATACATTCAGAATCGGCCCTGTTTCTCTCAATGGGAAAGAGAGGCATTCGATGCTTTGTTGTCAGAGTCCAATCTGGTCGACGCTTTCCGTTCAATACACCCGGAAGAACGGAAACCTTCCTTTTATGGCAATTTCAGATTTTTAGGTATAGGAAACCGCATTGATTATTTCCTCATTAGTCGTTCATTATTGCCTGACGTTATTGATTGCGATGTGCTGACAGACTTCGGAACGGGTCAGAGTGCGCCCATAATTCTCACGCTGAACGAACATGGTTAAACTGCGGTGTGTTGTCGAGCATATCACTTACCAGAATCAGGGAAACGGCTGGTCGGTGATGAAAGTCAAGGTCAAGGGATATGACAATCTCGTGACCCTGACCGGTTCGTTGCTCGACGTACCCGTTGGTAGCGTCCTTCTCGTTGACGGAGACTGGCGTGTTGATCCGAGATACGGTCAGCAGTTTGTTGCACAGTCATGGATGGAAGTAATGCCCGCTACAATTTACGGCATTGAGAAATATTTGGGCAGCGGTCTGATTAAAGGTATAGGTCCGATATATGCAAAAGCCATTGTCAATCGTTTTGGTCTCGAAACGATAGATGTTATAGAGAACGACATCGAGCGGTTGCTCGAAGTTCCCCGTCTTGGTCGGAAACGGATGGAGAAAATACGCGAAAGCTGGGAGAAACAGAAAGACATCAAGGAAGTAATGGTGTTCCTTCAGGGCTATGGTGTCAGCACCGCTTTCGCCGCCAAGATTTATCGCAAATACGAGAAGGAATCCATTGCCAAGGTAAAAGAAAATCCCTATCAGCTTGCCGATGACATCTGGGGTATCGGCTTCAAGACCGCCGACGGTATAGCCTCCAAGATGGGCTATGAGAAGAACGACCCTCGCCGTTGCCGCAGCGGAATACTATATACCCTCAACGAACTTGCCGAGGAAGGACACGTCTATGCCGAGCCGGAGCAATTAGTTGATGCCGCTGTCAAATTGCTGGACGCTGAGGAATCGCCGGTACGTCAGGCCCTCGCTTCGATGATTGAAACCAACGATGTTGTCTTGGACAACGAGGTAATATATCTGCCTCCATTCTACCATGCTGAGAATGGTTCCGCAAAGCGGTTGCAGTCCTTGCTTTCCGACACCTCTTTGTTCAATGCGGACATTGCGGCAGAACCGAAGGCTGAATATGGCGCTAAGCCGGGCGGCATAGTCTATGACGACGTGCAACAGGCGGCAATCCAAAAGGCTCTTGATTCAAAAGTGATGGTGCTGACAGGCGGACCGGGAACAGGCAAGACTACCACAACACAAGGGATAATCGAAGCCTTCAAAGCCCGGCACATGAGCATTCTTCTTGCCGCTCCCACCGGTCGGGCCGCCAAGCGAATGACTGAAGCCACCGGAATGGAGGCAAAGACTATCCACCGACTGTTGGAATACAACCCGATGGACGGATACAAACGCAATGACGAGAATCCTCTGGATGGTGACGCACTGATTGTGGATGAATGTTCTATGATTGACATTCTCCTATTCTACAATCTGATGAAAGCCATTCCATCGAATATGCGTCTGATACTCGTGGGCGACATCGACCAGTTGCCGAGTGTCGGGGCAGGTAATGTGTTGCGCGACATCATAGACTCCCAACAGATCCCGGTTGTCAGGCTCACTCGCATCTTCCGTCAGGCACAGTCGAGCCGAATAGTTATGAACGCCCATGCTATAAACGCCGGGCAGTTTCCGAATATCAAAAACGGTCTTGACACAGATTTCTTCTTCATCGGTCAGGAGGATGCCGATGATATTGTCAAGCTGATTATCGGACTCGTGCGCGACCGTCTGCCGAAGAAATACGGCTATCCGGCAAAAGAGATTCAAGTATTGACCCCAATGCAACGCGGCACAGTCGGAGCCGGCAATCTCAACATTGAACTGCAAAACGCGCTTAATCCGTCGGGGCCGTCACTTGCACGTGGCGGATATACTTTCCGACAGGGCGACAAGGTGATGCAGATTCGCAATAACTACGACAAGAACGTATTCAACGGCGACATCGGCTATATCACCGCTGTCGATGCCAACGAACGGACTCTGACCGTCACATTCGACAGCCGCCTTGTAGAATACGACATAACCGAGCTTGACGAGATTGTATTAGCATACGCCGTCACAATTCACAAGAGCCAAGGCTCGGAGTTTCCGGTTGTGGTGATGCCTGTGACGATGAAACACTTCGTTATGCTCCAGCGCAACCTCATCTACACCGGCATAACCCGCGCCAAGAAAATATGCGTACTCGTAGGCACCACCAAAGCCCTCGCATACGCCATAAAACAAAACACCGTCTCCAAGCGCAACACCAAGCTGAAAGAGCGGCTAAACGATATATAATGAAGAAGTTATTTTTACTAATCATATTGGCACTGGCATTCACTTCCTGCAGAACGAAGCAAACTTCCATAGAAGTTTCAGGGCTTGTTTCTTGTGAAGGTGATAATCCTGTCCTCGTTCATCCGTTTATCATGAGATTGTCGGATGGTAAAACATTTGTGGGAGATGAGACCGGGCATTACACAGTCAAGGCTGTGAAAGGTGATGCTTTGGTGTTTTCGTATGTAGGAACTGTCAGTGATACCATAAAAGTAGAAAATGAACGGCTTGACGTAAAACTCAAGCTATATATTCCCGGAGAGGATGAATATGTTTATGTGGATTCAATCCGTAGTCTTCAGAATGAGTTGACTTCATTTGTTGAAAATAAAGATGCCCGAATAGGTATTGCGGTTATTATCAACGGCAAGGATACCGTAAGCGTGAATGGTTCAAAGGATTTTCCGATGATGAGTGTGTTCAAGTTTCCGCTGGCATTAGCGGTGGCTAAATGGGTGGATTCAAACGGAATGTCTCTAAACGACAGTATTGCTTTCGGGCCGAAAGCCTTGATAAAAGACACTTATAGCCCGATGCTGAAGAAATATGGCTCGGGATTGTATAAAATGTCCTTTAAGGAACTCCTTGAATGGTCGTTGATTGAAAGTGATAACAACGCTGCGGATTTATTGCTGAAACGAGTCGGAGGTACAGCCTGTGCTACTACATTACTGAAAGATGTAGCGGGCGAATTGGATATTACGATAGGCGCATCCGAACAGAATATGCACCAAGACCCCTATACGAGTTATCTCAATCGTTCTACACCGCTGGCTATGGCTACGTTGTTCGACCGATTTGACACTGAAATAAAGAACCGTTCAAAATCGTTTTCAGATATATCCGTCATGCTGGAACAATGCCGCACAGGTCTTGACAGACTGGCAGCTCCATTTATCGCGACAAATGCCATTGTCGGTCATAAGACCGGGACCGGATTCCCGACACCCGAAGGCAGAATATCGGCAATAAACGACTGTGGCTATATCCATCTGCCAAACGGCACACAATATACAATAGCCGTCTTTGTCGCTGATTCTGCCTACGATATGACGGAGACCTCGAAGATTATAGCAGACATATCGGAAATCGTTTTCAAATCGTTGATAGGTAGCAAATAGTTTATGGGAAAAGTTAAGAACCTGATTGCACTCGCAATCACATCGCTGACACTCTATGCGTGCTCGACCACACATCAAGACAATGGTTGGTATCCGGTGGATAATTCTGATAATATCGAAGGAGAAGCAATCGCAACGACAAATGATTTTGAAAGAGTGTCTCTTGATACAGTGACTGATCCTGACATTGCCTTTATTCAAGGCATCTTGAAACAGGATAGAATTTCCGACTGGACAGATGCAACAGAACAAAGGATCGGCAAACGTATCGGGTTTGTTTACAAGGATTCTGTAATCATGGCTCCCACCGTAAACTGCCGTATAGAAAGAGGCAGTTTCTCAATCAACAGCTCCGACAAACAGCTCATACTTGAAATATACAATTCTCTCGACTGTGATAAAATTGAGCCTCCGTATGTAATGCCTCAGAAGAGCTATGCCACGGCTGAGGGTATGACAATGAGGATTGTCAGCCCTGACCCGGTCAAAATTCCTGTGGATTCTCTCGTTGTGGAATTTACAAACAATAGTAACGCAGATTTGACTACCGGAGAATGGTATCGAATAGATACTAAATCTGATGAAGGAAACTGGATTCAGGCACCGTACTCAAAACAGTATCTTGACCTCTTGGCAAAGGGAACTGAGGTATGCTTCAATGGTATAGGATATTCATTGAAACCAGACGGCTCATTCAGAATGACAGTAAAGTCATGGCTATATGATCTGAGTGATAAGTCTGCCGCTTACCGCCTTGTCAAGACATTCAGTTATCCTCCATATCCGATTCAGAAGAGCGATACGGCATACGTTGAATTTCAAATCAGATAAATATAAATGCTTAAATCAATTAAATTGGCTATATACCTCATAGTTATGACTACATGTGCTATGCAAGCTTCCAGTTGTACTCACAATGACAATATTGTCTCTGTCTCTGCACTGGAATTTGAAAAAGAAATCAAATCTGATTCGGTTCAACTGGTTGATGTCCGCACTCCGCAGGAATACACCGAAGGACATATCGACGGAGCGTTGAACATCAATGTGCAGTCCGATGATTTCAAGGATATGGCTCAGCGAAATTTGTCGAAGGATTCTACCGTGCTTGTCTACTGCCGAAGCGGTCGCCGCTCATTGGACGCAGCCGAGATGCTGACCAACTGTGGTTACAAGGTGGTTAACCTCAAAGGCGGTATCATCGAGTGGAAGGGGGACGGTCTGCCGGTGGTGTCAGAGCAGGAGAATTAACTTTCGCTTGTCTGAATAGTCTAATAAAGAAAACTGCAATGAGAAAGATTCTTTTTATATTAACTATGGTCGCAAGTCTGTCGGCTTCAGTCGCATCAGCTCAGCAACGGTGCGACAGTCATCACGAAGACAGACCATGTTATGAGCATCGAGGCCGACATCATCGTTCGCCATACTTCGTCAGTGAAAATAAGGTCTTTTTTGATGACAGAGAAATCAAGGGCGCTTCGGCTTCGGGGTTCTCCATACTGCGCGACGGTTATGCCAAGGATACATGGAGCGTCTATTATTGTGGCGCAAAAATGGACGGGGCTTCAAGCAACTCATTCAAGGTATTGGGCTACGGCTACGCCAAAGACACGTGGAACGTCTATTATGACGGTTGCAAGATAGATGGCGCATCCTCTGATAGTTTTGATGTCCTTTCCGATTGTTATGCCAAAGATACATGGAATGTTTATTTCGACGGCAAGAAAATCAACGGAGCGTCATCAGACAGTTTTAAGGTACTCAGTGACGGTTACGCCAAAGATACTTGGAGCGTGTATTTCGACGCAGTTAAGATTGAAGGGGCTTCCCCTGAGGGTTTCAAGGTGCTTCGTGACGGCTATGCCAAGGATACTTGGAATACTTACTATTTTGGAAGAAAAATTGACTGAATATGAAAGGAACGACAATCAAACAGCGGGTGGAACTCAGCTCTTATTGCTGGATTATAACATCTCTGACAACCGCTTTTATCTGCGGCATGTTCATTTGCTGCTTAAAAATAGCTGATAATGATATTGCAGTATGGTTATGGGGAGTTGCTGTCGCGGTCTTGTTCCTGTCAGCTTTATGCTATATGCCATTATCCATTTCGTTGGATAATGAAAGCCTGAACATCAACAGGTCCTTGAAAATCAAATCAATTCCATTGACAGAGATTGCGAATGTCAAGCTGTGCGCTCCGACTATGGGCGCAAAACGAATCTGCGGCAGCGGCGGATGGTTCGGATGGTATGGCTGGTTCTCGGAGAAAGACCTTGGCAAGTATTTCGCCTATTACGGCAAAGCCTCCGACTGCTTCCTCGTAACGCTTAAAAACGGCAAGAAATATATGCTCGGCTGCAAGGATACTCCCAAAATGGTCAATGCAATAAACGAAATAATTAATCAATGACAAGAAAATCAATTCTGTCGGTAGCCACGGCGCTGGCAATACTCACCGCATCATGCGGAGGTAACAAGGAAAATAAGGAGACTGCCGACAATCAGCAGAAAGAGACTGTTGCGAATGTGGACGTACATGGTCAGTGGTATCTGGAAAATATCGTTTTCAGTGACTCCGATTATGTACGCCCGTCGGAGAAAGTACCCGGAGTGCGTCAGTATATCGTTTTCGAGGACAGCACTTACTTTATCCAGACCAACTGCAACACATTCTCCGGCTCTTACACGGTCAAAGGTGATTCGATCACACTCGGTGACGGCATGATGACCGAAATGGCCTGCGACAACATGGCTACCGAAGATGCAATTCGCAGGATTCTCCCGAATATCGCCACGGTCTATATTCAGAATGATTCCATCGCACGTCTCGACAGCCGCAATCCGTCGGAATACATCGTACTTCGCAAGGCTCCGATAGAGATAAAATGATACAGATAGGCAGATATAAATTGGGATTCGCACCGTTGTCGATGATAGTTGTTTTCATCGTCCTCTCGGTATGCGCCATTGTCGCGGCGTTCCATCAAGAGCAACCGGAATGGTCTATGCCCTTGTCGCACATCATCATAATCAATGAAGGGATGGCTATACTGGCAACTATGGTTTATGGCATATTCGTTCACTTCGCGATTGCAATCATCAATAAACTACGAAAATGAATATAGAGAAAGTACGGGAATATTGTCTTTCATTACCATTTGCCACCGAAAAGTGTCCGTTCGGTCCGGACACTCTCGCTATGGAGATTGGCGGGAGAATGTTTTGTCTTATGGCCCTTGACGGACAGTGGGATTTTTATAATCTCAAAGTCGCTCCTGATTATGGAGTGGAGTTGTGTGACAGATTTTCAGGAATACGCCCCGGCTACCATATGAACAAACGTCATTGGATCTCTGTGGATTTTTACGGTGATGTGCCGGATAAACTTCAAGAACAGCTTATTTATCATTCCTATTGTCAGACAGCTAAGAAACTCCCAAAGAAGATACAGACCAAGTTTGGTCTCACAGAATTATTGGATACTTTATGAAAGAACGACAGAAACAAATGAAACGGTGCTTTTGGGCGAATCCTAAAAATCCGCTCTATATAAAATACCACGATGAGGAATGGGGACAGCCGGTTCACGATGATTCAAAGTTGTTGGAACTGCTTATTCTGGAGTGCTTTCAAGCGGGGCTGTCATGGGAGTGTGTGCTTAACAAGCGAGAGACGTTCCGCGCAGCTTTCGATGGCTTTGACCGCGATGCTATACTCGCTTACGATGAAATAAAGGTTGACGAACTTATGTCCACTTCCGGAATCATTCGTAACAGAGCCAAAATCAAAGCGGCAATCTCGAACACTTCGGTTTTCAAGTCTATTCAGGAGGAATTTGGTTCGTTCGATGCTTATATTTCAGGCTTCTGTCCCAAAGAGCCTATTTTCGACCATACGTCCACAACCTCCACAATTTCAGATGCCCTGTCAGCCGACCTGCGTAAACGGGGCATGAAGTTTGTCGGCTCTACCACAATCCACGCCTTCCTTCAGTCCATAGGAGTATTTAACTCTCACGAACCCGACTGCTATTTATATCAGGGCAAATAATAACATTATCCCCATATTGTTGTTAAAGTTATATGGCACGATACCCAAACATATTCGCAGGTGGTATGGCTTCCTGCAATCTAAACGGCAGAAATATCTCTATCATTAACGGAGAAGTTTATGTTGATGGAATTCACTATGTTCCGGAATCTGAGGCCGGAACGGGAGAAGACTACAAACCATTTACACCCGGCAAGATGACAGACCACAAGTTCGATGTTTCATCGGATTTCGATTCCATCATATCAAAAGGATTTGTCGATGTGGTATTCACCCAATCTGATAAAGACGAGGATTTTGATGTCAGAGGAAGACTGCCCGAGAACCTTATCAAAAAGATGAATATTGAGGTTTCGGGCGGAACGCTATACATCTCCATGAAATCAGGTTCATACGAAAACGTTGTCGTTAATGGTGAAGCTCCCACAATCTATGTCAGTAACAAGATATTGAAAGATGTATCATCTTCCGGTAGCGGCGATTTTACAGTCAATGGCGACCTGAATGCCATTGATGGATTCACAGTTCGCAACTCCGGAAGCAGCGACTTCAAATGCGGGGTCATAAAAGCGGCTAAGAAAGATGTCACAATCTCCACATCCGGATCCGGCGATATAGAGCTTGCCGGAGTAGAGGCTTATGTTTTCATGGTACACATATCCGGTTCTGCTGATGTTGACTGCGGCACTGCCAAAACGAAGATATGCTCCATTTACATAAAAGGCTCAGGCGATGTGAAAATCAATGGAAGTACGGAATCTGTCAATTTCTCAATAGCAGGCTCCGGAGACATAGACGCAAGCGACTTCAAGGCAGATACAGGCAAAGCCTCCGTTGCCGGCTCCGGCGATATACGCTGTAATGTCGAACGGCTCTCTGACCGAGTCAGAGGCTCCGGCGACATCCATAATAGGTTTTAACCCTCTAATACGAAATAAAATAATGCGGTCGTTCCAGTTTAAGTTGGTGCGACCGTATTTTGTGTTGCAACCCATTTAATTCAGCCCTTTTCGGTCTTTCCCCCACGGATTTTTACAGAAAATCAGCCTGTTTCATTGCGGTTTCAGAATTTATCACTAAATTTGCATAATTCGCAAATCGCATTGACTATGGCAAAGTATATAAACCGAATCAAAGTAGTGCTTGCAGAGCAGCACAAGACCAATCTTTGGCTTGCGCGGGAACTCGGCAAAGATCCTGCAACGGTTTCAAAATGGTGTACGAACACCGCTCAACCTTCACTGGAAACACTTCACGATATTGCCGAGTGTCTGCATATTCAATGATTCGGTAAAATTTGAGGTCGTTCAGTCTTGGCTAAGCCGCTAACTGAGCCAACCGATGGTTTATTTTCTGAATTATTTTTAGATGCGGAGATTTTCCGC
>NZ_CAJTCF010000044.1:0-32272 GCF_910574735.1 Duncaniella muricolitica
CAACCCGACGCAGACCTGAAAATAATGCTCGCCGATGCATCTGAATCGCCGCCGGAAGAAACTGAAAACTGATAAGGGGGCTTGTCCTATACAAAAAGTTAGCCCAACTTCTATATTTCAAGAAGTTGGACTCGACTTTTTATGGTTTAGCGGACAGTAATAATTTAGAAGCCTCAAAAAGAAACAAAAGTTTTCAATCTTTATGTAAAGCAATTGCATTACAAGGATTGAAAACTTTTGTTTCTTTTGTATCTTTCAGGACTTTTGTATCCTAAGAGTTATCGTGTTTATTCCATATCCATTGCCTTGTAGTGACACTGGGGATGGTCACAGGCGGGACATTCCATTGGAGGCTCGGTGCCTTCATAGATGTAGCCACACACCATACACTGCCACTTGATGGGCTCGTCACGCTTCCACACGGTGCCCTCCTTGACCTGCTTGAGATAGGCCTCGAAACGCTGGCGGTGATGCTCCTCGATGTCGGCAATGGCGTTGAAGTGCTCGGCTATTTCAGCGAAACCCTCCTTCTCGGCCACCTTGGCGGCGTTGCGATACTGCTCTACGCCCTCCACCATCTCCTCATGAGCGGCGGTGGCAAGATTGGAAGCGGTGTCGCCTATCACGCCGGCGTCGACATTGAGCTTGCAGCCCACCGAGCCGCCTTCAAGAAACTTGAAGAATACCTTGCCGTGACGCAGCTCGTTGGCCGCAGTCTCGGTAAACACTTCCGCGATGGGAAAATATTTTTCCTTCTCGGCCTGTGAGGCATAGTAAGTGTAGCGCGAATAGGCGGCCGATTCACTCATATAGGCAGCCACAAGATTGGCTTCAGTCTTGGTGCCCTTGATGGATTTTTTCTTGGTGCTCATATCGTAATGTTATTTTGTTAAGTCTACGATATAAACATCCCCGCGAGGGCAAAGGTTCAGAATTTCAGGGCCGCGCCTATCATGCCGTTCGCGCTCTGCACGGGACGTCCGCCGATGTAATAGCTTTTGCGTCCCAGGAGGTTTTCGCCGTGCACAAAGAGGGTCAGCCTATCGGTGGCGGCATAGCCTGCGCCCAGCTTGAGATTGCTTACGGCTCCAAGTGACACGCGTGTGAGAGGATAGATGTCAAATCCGGCCATATCGACTGTCTCGGGGGCATACATATAGCATGCTCGTCCGCCGCGGAACTCATAGCCGAGCGTGACGGTGAGCTTGTCGACGGGACGCACCTTGAGCTCGGCCGCAGCTATGTGGCGGGCACGGTCGCGGTTGTCATACCATGCGCGGTTCCACTTGGATGGAGCACCCTCATATGACGCGCTCACTGCAAAAGTGCGGCCGTTGTCATAACCTATGCGCGCTCCGTAACGGTAACCCTTGATGTCGACGCTCTCCCACACTCCTCCGGCGGGATAGATGCCGCCCATAACGGGCATAAGCTGGTCGTCAGCCTTGGCATAGCCGCCAAACAGCTCGATGGTGCCGCCGAAAAACGGACCGAAAGCCACCTTGGCGTCAAAGGCATAAGGCATGTGGCTCGGACGATAGGCGAGCGAGCCGTTCATGTAAGGCGAGATGTCATAGAGCGAGGCAAGAGTGTTGAGCGTCGAGCCACCGTAGGCTTTCAGTTCGATGCCGAGTATCTGCAATCCGTGCCAGGCAAAGGTCACGTCGGGAGCCACGCGTATGGTCTTGCCCGAATTGACGGCAAAGTCCACATCGGCACCTATGCGCAGCGTTGTGGCCGATGTACGGTTCTCAAAGTAAGGGGTGACGGTCACGAGTCCCGTGGTGCGCGAGCGCATCAGTGTGGCGTCCTCGTCATAGAACGGGAGCGTGGCCACATAGTGCTTGCCTGTGGCAAGGAAGTCGGCCGACAGGTCTACGCCCACATGTGACGTGCCGCCGGTCTCGAGGCGTCCGCCAAGAGTGACGCCGAGCAGATTCTGCCGGGCGGGCTCATATCCGTTGTAGGGGTCGGTAATGCCCTCAGTCACCGGTTTAAGCACCGGGAAGTGGGGGTTGTAATATCCGAAATGTCCGTAACGCAGACCGGCTTCATAGTCAAAGCCCGAATGTCGGCCTGACAGGCTCACCGAGGCGTTGACACGCGAGGTGGACTGAGAGAAGCGGCCTCCTTCAAAGGCGGACATGTCGTGAAATCCGTAGGTGTAGTCGAGTCCGGCCTCGAGCGACGAACTGCTGCCGACGGTCTGACGGAGGTCGAGACCGAGCGAAGCGGTGTGGTCGTGCCACGTGGTGCCTGTGCGCTTGTACACATCACCGTTATACTGTCCCCACAGGTTGAGACGTGTCTTCTCGCGGTCGACTATACGGTAGCCGGCCGATATGTCACCCATAAAGAGCGGACCGCCGATGCCAAGGTCGAAATATCCGCGATAGGGCGAGGTGTATATCTTGTCGCCCCACGCCACGGGATCGAGACGGGCGAAAGAGTTGGGCACCCGTGTGGTCACCACCTTATTGCTGTAAGCCAGCGAGGAGGCGCGCACGGGCGAAAGCGTCACCGTGGGGAGCACGGCTATACGCGAAGCCTCGCGGCGCGAGGGGGTGATCTCCTGCTCGACGGTTATATCCTTATGTAATTCCTGGCCCATGACACTCCCGGAGAAAAAGAGAGCGAAAAGCGAGGATAAGATTGCTGTTTTTTTCATTGGTCTAAACTATAAACTTTAAACTTTCATCTCTCTCATCAGAGTCTCGCATCTATCATCTGGAAAATGTCGGCCTCTGAGCCGGGATAGTTGGAGCGGAGCGACTTGAGATACTCGTTGGCCTCAAACTCGTTGCCCTCCTTGCGCAGTATGTCGCTGTAGAGCACAAATCCGCGCGCCAGCCAGTAGCTGTGGGGAGTGTCGGACGAGATGAGCGCGTCGGTCACCGTCTTGGCCTTGGCTGTCTGGCCGCGGTCAAAGAGCGACTGGCCCATATAATAGGCACTCTTGGCTCCGTAGAGTTCGGATGTGTTGGAGGCAAGCGACGTCCAGTCCTTGTAAGCCTCGTCGTGATGACCGAGACGGTCGTTGGCCATGGCGCGGGTGAAACGCACCTCGGCCATGTCGGCGGGCGAGTTGGCGGCCGTCGAGGCCAGCAGTTTGTCGGCGGCGGCCACCGCCTCGTCATACTTGGATAGGTCCATGGCCGTGCGCATCATGCCCAGACGGGCGTCGCGCAGCATATTGGAGCCCGAGGCATGGCTCTCGAGTTCGAGGAATGAACTGTAGGCAATCTCCGTCTTGCCCAGCTCGCTCTCTGCCTGAGCCTTGATGAGCAGGGCATCCTCGGCCACTTCCGAGTCGGGATGACTGAGCAGCACCTGTGTGGCATAGGTCTGAGCCTCGGAGGCCTTGCCTTCGTTCCACGCGGCGTCGGCCAGATAGTAGAGAGCCGAGGCACGCGAGGCTCCGTCGGGATAATCCCTGACATAACCGAGCAGCCCCGTGGTGGAGCCTGAGTTGATATAGGCGTTCTCGGCGGCCTGATAAGCACTCTCCTCGAGTTCTGACGCTTCATACTTGGGTGCATTGGGCACCGAGGCGAGAAATGCCACAAACTCGGGCAGACGGCCATCGGCGGCATAGAGCTGCTTGAGGTCGTCGGCGGCTATGCGCGCCTCTTCGCTTGAGGGGAAGGTCGTGATGACCTGCTTGTAGGTGTCGATGCCCTTGGAGCGGTCGCCGGTGTTGATATACGTGATGGCAAGCTGGAGATAACCGTTGCGGCCGGGGGCCGTGCCGGCATACTTGCCTACGAGTTCGTTGTAAGTCCTGATGGCCGCCTTGGTGTCACCGAGTGCCGACTGGCTCTCGGCTTTCTCGAGCAGAGCCTGGGGGAGCAGACCCGACGAGGGGAAACGTGACACGAGATTGTCGATGGTGGCTATCTTGGACTGATGGTCTTTGAGCAGACCTTTCATTATGGCATACTGATAGAGCGCGTAGTCGCCCGAAGCCGAATTGAGGTCATAGGCCTTCTTGTATTCCGACGCAGCCGCCTCGTATTGTCCTATATAATAGGAGCAGTCGGCCATGCGGCTGTAGGCGTCGGGAAGCATCGAGGCGGGGAGTGAGGTGCCGCGGTCGAGCAGCGTGATGACGTCGGAGAAGTCGGCCATCGCCTCCTTGTAACGCTCCTGGGCAAAGCGGGTGTAGCCGAGGTCATAGCGGGCAAGGGCCACGTCGGAGGTCTCACTCTCGGGCGTGGCGTAGAGATAGTCGAGATATGAGCGGGCGGCAGCGTCATAGTTGCCGCGGGTGTAGTAGCAGTCACCGAGCCACATGTCACACTGGCGGGCTATCGAGGCGTCATATCGCGAGAGCGAGCGCGCTTCGGTCAGGTGGGTTATGGCGTCGGCCACACGGCCCGACGAATACTCGCGCGTGCCGAGCACGAAGAGCACTCTCTGCTTGGCCTTGAGCATTTCGGCCGATGGATTTTTGACCTTGTTGATGGCGGCGAGCGCGCCGGTATAGTCGTTGTCGCTCATATAGCCGGTGACGATGTAACGCTGCACATCGGCACTGTAGGGCGAGTCGGGATACTCGCAGAGAAAACTTTCGAGGAGCGACACCGAGTTGCCGAAAGGCACACGGCCGCCGTCCATGCGGGCCACTGCATAATTATAGAATGCCGTCTCGCGCACCTCGCGGTCATAGTCGACCTTATAGGCGTTTTCAAACGCCATCAGAGCCTGTGACTTGTCGCCGCGTTTCAGATAGGACTGGCCGAGATAGAGCCACGCGCTCTGCTCCATGGCCGAGTGTGAACCGATGGCCTGCTGGAAGAGCTTGACCGATGCGTCATAATCACCCTTCTCATACTCGCTCACGCCGAGTATATAGAAAGCCGACGGAGCCGGATTGGCGGCCTCGGCACAATATTTCCACAGATAGGGCACAGCCTCGGAGGCCCGTCCCAGATTATAGAGCGACTCGCCGGCTATACGGTTGCACTCGGGGGTGAACTGCGCCACACGGCCCGAGGCAAGCAACTGACGGGCCAGAGCGAGACTCTTGTCATACTCACCCTGAGCGAAATATATCTGCGCTTCATAGTAGGGAGCCGCACAGGCCGGCTCGACAGTGGTGTCGAGTCCGCGGAAATACTGGAGAGCCAGCGGATAATCGTTTTTGGTATAAGCTATGTAACCGAGATAATATCGGGCGGCGTTTTTCCACTCGGGCTTGCTCTGGAGAGTGCGGAAAAGCGAAGCCGCAGCCTCGGGCTCGCCAAGCATCAGATAGGAATAGGCCTGACGGTAATTGAGCTCGTCCTGCCGATAGGAAGTGAGGGCGAGAGGGTCGACCTGACCATACTCAGTGAGAGCTTCGGCATACTGTCCGCGGTTGAAATACCAGTCACCCACCATCATCATCACATCGGTGCGGCGGGTCGACACGGGATATTCGCGCAGAAAGTCGCGCAACACATCGGGCGCGGAGGCATCGCCGAGCCCGAGCAGGGCACGACCCGTGTAATACAAGGCGAGCTCGCGCTGCTCTGCCGTCGCGGCAAGTTCGCGCAGATGTGACATCTGGTCAAGACATCCCTCGAAGTTGCGGTCGTCACACATAAGAATGGCTCGCTCGAGATAGCCCCGGGCATCAGGACTGTTTATCTGAGCCACTGTACCGGCACACGCGAGTGCGCAGGCCGCTGTAAGTATGAGTGGTCGTTTCATTTATATTCAATATGTTTATTTTGCAAAATTACACCTTTTTTCTAATCTATTGTCCATCTTGGATTGTTAAATTGTATAGATTCACATTTCAACTATTGTTTATGAGAAGGATTGGTTTACTGTTGCTGTTTATCGCAGCGTTTTTTCACGTTTACGCTTCGTCATCCGGCGGCAAAGTGGGCCTCGTGCTCAGCGGCGGCGGGGCCAAGGGCATCGCGCACATAGGTGTGATACAGGCTCTGGAAGACAATGACATACCCATCGACTACATCACCGGCACGTCGATGGGTGCTATTGTCGGCGGCCTCTATGCCTCGGGCTTCACTCCGGCCGAGATGCTCGCTCTCATAGCGTCGCCCGGATTTGCCGAATGGTCCACCGGCCAGATTGATCCCGATTACCTCTACTACTTTCTCTCGCAGGAACAGACCCCTTCGCTCGTGCGCATCAATCTCGGCAAGGACTCGACCAGCATCAAATCGGTGCTGCCGATGAGCCTCATCAACCCGATACCGATGAACATGGCCTTTCTCGACATATACAGCCGCTACACGGCCCAGTGCGGCGGTGATTTCGACCGTCTCTTCGTGCCGTTCAGATGCGTGACATCCGATGTCTATGCCAAACATAAGGTGGTGCTCGGCAAGGGGTCGCTGGCCGACGCCGTGAGGATGTCGATGTCGTTCCCCATGGTATTCGAGCCTATCGAACTTGACGGGGTGCCCATGTATGACGGCGGCATCTATGACAATTATCCTGTCGATGTGATGGTCGACGAGTTTGACCCGCCTAAACTCATCGGCGTGAATGTCGGCTCGAAGGACGCGCCCCCATCATCGCGCAACCCCATGTCGCAGCTCGAGGAGATGATCATGCAGCCCAACCCCTACCCCTTTCCCGATGACAGGGGCGTGAACATACGCATCGACCTTGACGAGTTCGGCCTGCTCGACTTCGGAAAATATCAGCAGATATATGACATAGGCTATCGCCGCGGGCTGGAGATGATTGACTCCATACGTATGAAAATCAATAGTGTGGCTCCGCGCGACGAGGTGCGGCTCCGGCGCGATGCCTTCAAGAAGGCCACTCCCGAGATGAAAATCTCGCAGGTCAACGTCACCGGTGGCACCGAGGCCGAAAACGCTTATCTGAAATCGCTCTTCACTCCTCCCAAGGGGGAGAAGACTCTGACGTTTGACCAGGCGCGCGACGCATATTACCGCGCCATCAGTTCCGACAAACTCCAGAATTTCGTACCCACACCCGTCTACAATCCCGCCGACTCGACCTTCACCCTCAACTACAAGGCTGTGGTCAAGGAGAACTATACCGTAGGCATAGGGGGCTACGTCTCATCGTCGACCAACAGTATGCTGTTCTTCCACACCGGCTACAACACTCTGAGCTTCAAGTCGCTCAACGCCAACATCAACGGATGGCTCGGACAAAGCTATCTGGCCGGACAGGGCGAGTTTAAGGTCTATTACAACACCCGCCGACCCTCATCGCTGACACTCAGGGTGGTAGGCTCGCAGCTTAAATATCACGAGACCGAAAAACTGTTTTATGAAATCAAAGAGCCCGATTTCATCAGACGGTCGGAATTTTTCGCTCAAGGCTTCCTGACCATAGGCCCGACACTGCGCTCACGGCTGGACATACAGCTCGGCTGGGGCCATCTCACCGACCGCTATCACAGCGACCTCGGAGACGTGACCACTCTCGCCGGACGCGACAAGGGTGTGTTCAACTTGTGGCAGGCGGCTCTGAAATGGGAGCACAACACTCTCGACGACACAGCCCTCCCCTCGGCCGGCTCACGTATCCATGCCATAGCCATGGGGGTGACGGGCAAATATCGCTACACCTCCGACAATCCGCTCAAACCGGGGGCCGGCTGCAACGTCAACTGGGTGCAGCTCGACATGGGCGCGCTCCACTACTGGCAGCTCGGACGGCGTCTGGCCATAGGCACCGGAGCCCGCGCACTGCTGTCGACCCGCAAGCTGCTCCCTACCTACGAGGCAAGCATCGTCGCGGCCGAAGCCCTGCACCCCACCCCGGCGAGCTACAACCTCTTTACCCGCGCGCTCAGAGCCAACTCGTTTGCCACCGTGTCGGTCGAGCCGGTGTGGAAACTCTCCGACTCGTTTCAGGTCAGAGGCGCGTTTGACGGCTTCCTGCCCCTGCGTCAGATACAGCCCGACACCGATGGCCCGGGAGCACACTACGGCCGATGGCTGAGCGACCCGGAATTTTTCGGCGAACTGCAGCTTCGTTTCAAGCTCCCGCTCGGAAGTGTGAGTGCCTATGGCAACTACACCACAGGCGGTGTAGGCTGGAACTTCGGCATCTCCATCGGCACCTACATCCTCGCCCCCCGCTTCCTCGGCAACTGACATCCCACCCACCTGACCCCAACGCCGGGCTGACATGACACCCCCACCTGTGAACGCCACAGCGTCGATACTCCGTCATGTCAGCCCGTTGTCTCTATTATTGCTTGGCAGTGTGTATTTTTATACTTAACTTTGCAACTACATTTTCACGTGCTTCTATTTTTTTTTGACACACAACCATGGTGTACTACCTTATTAGTACACTAAGACAGTAGTATACTAAGATAGTATCATAATATCCATTGAAAACTAAATGTGAAGTGCCCCCAAAAAGTTGGACAGATAAAACATTATCCTGTCCAACTTTTTGGGGGCACTTCATTTTGAAACAGCCTCCGGAATTCAGAGGGGAGGCATTATCTCAGATAGAACTTCCTACCCTTGCTCACGACGATGATGCCGTGTGCGTGGCGGATGTCGACTTTGCGGCCCATCAGGTCGTAGCAGTCGTCGGGGTCGAGGGTGTCGGCCTCGACCTCACCGATTGCCGTAGAGATGTCCGGGGTCGTGACGATGCTGCCGTCGGCATACACAAGGTCTCTGTCGGCAGTGAATCCCTTGACAGCATAGCGGTAGCGGGTATCGGGGCTGAGTCCGACGATGCGGAGTGTCACCATGCCTGCAGCAGAGGCCATGGCCTTCTGCTGGGCGAGGTTGCCGTCGCCGTCGAAGATATATGTACCCACAGGCTCGTCGTCGACCCCTTCGCGGACAATCGAGCACTCGACCTCATAGCTCGTCACCTGTGCGGCGGCACTGATGCCGGGATTGACGGGAACCTCAATCTCAATGCTGCTGTCGTCAGCCCTGACATCCACGTCTATAACAAGGTCGTCGATGATGTTGGCACCTGCCCATACCTTGGAGTTGAGATAGGCATCCTTGCATCCCACGGGCACATGCACGGTGTTACCGGTGAAATTGTCAAGATTACCCCCCGGAGGGGTCGATGCCCAGCAGAGTATCTCTACATCGTTAGGCAGGTTGAGGAATGTGGGATAGGCCCCTGAATAGAACGACTTGAAGGTCGAGGGGAGGCTGATGAGGCTCAACTGCGCCCCCTCCGAGTCGGAGTACACATAATAGCCCGCACCGGTCACGCCCTCGGGTATTATCAGCTGCTCGAGTTTGGGACAATAGTCTACGGTCTGATAGGGCAGGTATCCGAGATTGTGCGGGAAGACCACCTTGCGCAGTCTGGAGCATCCACGGAAAAGCCTCGGGCCTATTGAGCTGAGGACCTCGGGCAATGTGACACTCTCCACACCTGTCCCCGAAAATGACATCTCGCCCAACGAACTGATGCCACCGGCAAATTCAAGATCGCGTAACCTCGTGTCATTGGCAAACGCATACTCCCCTACCGAGGTCTTTCCCTCTCCATCGAGAAATGTGACCTTATCGAAAGCCATCCCGGCGAACACATACGGCTTGATGTCACTCCCTGCCGGAATCTCGAGATTGCGTACAAGCTCGTCGCCGACATAGAAATCTATCGCGGTATTCTTGGCATAATGACCTGGAGTGTAGTTGTTATGGAACGTGCATTGCAGATAATCCTCCACACTGGAGACAGCAACTTCGGCGGGAACGGCATCACTATGTATAAGTATATTATTAATCACATCGTTAATTTCCAAGCGTTTCAGCCAGGGAGCATTTTCAATCGTGAGGTAAGGCAGACCGCAATCAATCTTTATCACGCCCTTCCTTTCGCCAAAACCGACCATAACCCTGGATATCGTACAAAAGTCATAGTCTCTACGGTCCTCGGCAACCGATACTATCTCAAGCTTTTCGAGATTGGGAAGATTCTGGAATGTAGCGTCACGAGAGCTTAATTTCCCTATGACCAGACATTTCAAATCAGGGCAATCCATCAGAGTGGCACCAAAATTACATCCTTCGGGCACTTCAAGAGAGTAAAGACCTGAATATGAAAATGCATTATTTTCGACCTCTGTGACATTTGTGAGGTCAAATTCACGCAGTGACAGACAACCTTTGAAGGCCTCACTGCCAATAGTGGTTGCACCCGGAATATTAACCTCCTCGAGAGAGATGCAGTCAAGAAACATTCTGCTCCCTACTGATGATAACCGAGGCATACTGACACGCCTCAGCGAGCTGCATCCACGGAATAGCTCGCTGTAACCATATCCATCTTTCACATCTGCAAGCGGAAAATCAATCTCCTCGAGAGAGGTGCAATCTTTAAATTCACTATTGCCTGCCAAAGTCTCGAGCTTTGGCAGTGAAACACCCTTTAGAGAACTACAACCCGAGAAGACCTCCGTTTCCACGGCAGTGACATTCGGGAACTCGATATATTCAAGAGACTTACAACCCTTGAACATATAGCCGCCAACCTCAGATGTTCTGTTTTTTTCGAGACGGTCACCTCCTTCAAATTCTCACATCCCTCGAAAGTGCCCCAGAATTTCGGAGCACCCGCTCCAATCTCTACACTCTCCAATGTAGGAATATACGAGAAATCCCATCCGAATTCTGTTGAACCTGTGCTATCTGCAATTTTCAGCCTCTGCAGATTCGTGGTGCGTTGGAGAGCATCATTCGCTCCTTTAAAGCTTGGGGGTATTGTCAGCTCGGTCAGAGGAGAGTCGCCGATATACAGTTCCACGCGTTTGTCATAAACACTCAGATGCTTGCCGAGTCCTCTATACTCATTGAAAGCCGGGGGGAGGGCGAGAAGCATCTCCTCGGTCGGGTAGCTGAGTCTGGCAAGATTGTAGCAATCGGCGAATATGGAATTGGCATTGGCTGTACTTTGTCCATTAAATCTCTGTTCGTATGTGGGATAAGTCGCATTATCAGCTACAAAACGTGTCACGAGCGACTGAGGAAACGAAAATTCGGTGAGGCGTGTCCCGCTGAAGGCACCACCACATATCAACTGAACGCTCTCGGGGCAGTCGAAGGCACTGATTCTCGTACCTGAAAATGCATTGCCTCCTATAATCTTCAGCATCGGGGGGACGGTAATATTCTGGAGCGATGTACAGCCATTGAAAGCATCCTCAGGTATCAGCGTGACACTTTCGGGTATCTCGACTGTCTGCAGTGCGGTACAACCATAGAATTTAGGGATATAGTTTATCCCCTGCGGGAGGGTGATGTCGACAAGTGACTCGCAATTATCTATTGAAAAATAGAAATCACACTGTCCCTCGACCACGACTTTGGTCACGCCGAGATAAGACATGCCGACAGCCGTACCCTCGGGCACAGTGAGCTCACCGAGGGCCGGGAGATCCTGCAGGTATCCTCTGACATTTTTGACTCCGTTGAAATCGAATGACTCGATATACTTGCAGTTACGGAAATCAATCCGGCGCATATTGACACCGAGTGTCACGGCCTCAAGGTCGACACGGTCTTTGAACGTTGACATCTCCTTGACAGGCACACCGTCCACCTCGTCGGGGATGACAAGGTGCTCGACATAGTCGGCATCGACCAGCATCAGATAGGGTGCCTTGCCTACATATTCGTTACGCTGGTCAAAATAGAGGCCATCCTGCGCGACCGTATAGTACACGCCGTTTGGCGATGTGTCGGCTGCCGCGCCCAACGGGATACAGGCGGCGACGGTACACATCAGTAACTGACTGATTCTTTTCATGTGTGAAAATGTGTGGTTTTTACATGCGCCCACACTCCCCGCCGAACGCACTGTGTTGTGATGGCTTCAGGTCTATAAAAATGAAAGACGTGGGAGTCTGTTATCGTCACTTATCCCCCGTTATAGGCTCTCGCATGCCTGCAAATAAGGATAAGCAACGCAGAGCCCACGCCGATATGGATATACCAGTCTGTGCACCAACGCATGCCCCGCAAGCGGGGACATGGCCGATGCAGACATGTCGATATAGACATATCCATGGACATCTATCGTTGCTGAAATCCTGTATTGTGCAGATGAATTTGCGAGATTCATAACGGCAGGATCTTAGCGTTGATAAACGCCTTCCAAATGTATGTGCTACTCCCCACACCCCAACCGACCTCCGGCAGCCTGCTTAAAGCCAATACGGAGGTCACTTCGGCGAGGGTTTCAGCACTGCAAATATAGTGTTTTAGATTGTCACTGCAAAATTTTTAACATCTCATTCCGTCTGCCCCCCTCAACCGCCACTTGACGATATGTGTACCCCCGCATGGGGAGGCGCGGTGTCCGGACTCCCATGTGGGGGCCGCATACCAAACATAATCCCATACATCGAGGAAAGCCACGAGGCTATTAAGACCATGAGGCAGTTCAATTACGACACAGCCTCTTGTTATCCAACCGCGATACTGTATACAATAACATTACGCTAAACTCCAAACTCTACACTATCCTTGCCCGATTATGATATTATACGTAACTTTGCGGAGTGATATTCCGAAATATCCGCCTTGAATATTATCATAGAAAGACTGAATGAACAAAATAATTTTAAGCATGGCTATGGCCGCGACCATATTCACAGGCCGGGCAGCCACGCCTCAGGCTGAATACCTCGACCGAGGTGTCGTAGCCGTCAAGACCGACGAGGGTGTATTTGTTTCGTGGCGTTCGCTTGCGCGCGACGGCAAGGACACGACTTTTGACGTATATCGCGACGGCGTCAAAATCAACGACACCCCAATCACCAAAGTAACCAATCTCACCGACCCGGCCGGAAATGCCGGAGCTAAGTATGAAGTAAAGGCGGTCAAAGGCTCCACCATCACCAACACCGGCTCATGTGAGGCCTGGGCCACCCCCTACATGAAAGTCCACCTCGACCGTCCGGAAGGAGGAACGGTAAGCGCGCAGGACGGCTCACATGCCAGCAATTACACATATACACCCGATGATGTGTCGGTGGGCGATGTGGACGGCGACGGTGTGTATGAACTGTTTGTCAAATGGATGCCTTCAAACGCTCAGGACAATTCAAGGAGCGGCTTCACGGGCCCGACCATCATAGACTGTTACCGACTTGACGGCACCCGACTGTGGCGCGTCGACCTGGGGCACAACATACGCTCGGGCAACCACTATACGCAGTTCATGGTATATGACTTTGACGGCGACGGCTGCGCCGAGATGATATGCAAGACCGCACCGGGCACCAAAGACGGCAAGGGCAACCGGGTGTTGCTCGGCAATGACAAGCCGACCGACGACTACCGCCATCAGACCGACGTACCGACCAAGAGCCTCGGACGTCCGCTCGGCGGCTCGGAATATCTTACATGCTTCAGCGGCAAGACCGGCGAGGCTCTGAGCACTATCCCCTACCGTCCGGCCTATGATGACGTAAGCACCGACATCTGGGGCGACAATTACGGCAACCGTTCGGAGCGTTATCTGGCCGGCGTGGCCTATCTCGACGGTCTTCACCCCTCGGCAATCATGTGTCGCGGATATTACCGCGCCGCATTTGTGTGGGCCGTTGACTTCAGAGACGGCAAGCTGCAGGAAGTGTGGCTCCATGAATCAAATATACCCGGACAGGGCATCTGGGGCGAGGGCGCGCATTCGCTCACCATCGGTGACGTGGATGGCGACGGCAAGGACGAAATAATCTATGGCGCAGGCGCGCTCGACCATGACGGCAAGCTGCTCTACCGCACCAACCCCAACACTGACAAGTCAGAGGGTCACGGCGATGCTCTCCACCTGGCCAAGATGCTCCCCGACCGCGAGGGGCTCCAGGTGTTCATGACCCACGAGGATACCAAGCCCCATTATCCATTCGACACAGAGATGCGCGACGCTGGCACAGGCGAAATCATCGACTCTCTGCCACAGAGCGGCCGTGATATAGGCCGTGGTCTGGCTGCAAATGTCCTGGCAGCTTACCCGGGCTATGAATACTGGTCGGCTGCCGGCCGCGAAATCTACAACTCCGGCAAAGTCATCGCAAGAAGTTATCCGTCAATCAACTTCCGCATCTACTGGGACGGCGATCTGCTTGACGAGTTGCTCGACGGCACACAGGTGACCAAGCCGAATGATAATTTCAGCCATATCAGGACTCTCGTCGACTTCAGACAATGGAGCAACGCCGCCTCATGCAACTGGACCAAGAAAACACCCAATCTCCAGGCCGACATCATGGGTGACTGGCGCGAGGAGGTGATACTCCACGACCACGAGACACAGAGCGACCTGCTCATATTCACCACCACTATCCCCACCGGCTACAAACTCCCCTGCCTGATGGAAGACCACCAGTACCGCATGGCCATAGCGTGGCAGAACACCGCTTACAACCAGCCGCCCCACCTCAGTTATTCGCCCGAGGACAGCTATGAGACGCGACCGGTCATAGTAGTACGCAGCGGCGCACTGTCACAGCCTATAAAAAGCGGTAAAGCCATAGAACCGATAACACTAACCGTGCTACGAGCCACAGGCATCTCAGCGACGGAACTACCCGAAGGATTCTGCTGGACCTATGACGCCAACACCAACGAAGGCACCCTCACAGGCATCCCCGTGAAGGATGGCGAGCACAAAATCGTCCTGACCACCACCGGTGCGGCCGACGGCGACAACACCACGCTGACAATCCCACTCTCGACCAACAACGACAACCTCAACCGACACAAGAAATCCAAGCGACCCAAACGCCCCGGCCACAGAAAATAAAGGTTTGAACGGAGTAAACTTTAAACTCCAAACTTTAAACTCTATATTGTCCATGAGCGCGAAATGTCTTAATTTTGTGGCCTCATGGACATCAACGAGCAGCAATATCATTACGCCACACTGTCGGGCGGACTGAGAGTGGTGATGCACCACCGTCCGGGGAGCGTGGCCGAACATTGCGGTGTGGCCGTCAAGGCCGGCAGCCGCGACGAATCGCCATGTCATTACGGGCTGGCGCATTTTGTGGAACACACCATATTCAAAGGCACCCTGCGCCGTCGCGCCTGGCACATACTCAATCGCATGGAGCGAGTAGGCGGAGAGCTCAACGCCTATACAACCAAGGAGGAGACTGTGGTCTACACCACCTATCCCGCCGGATATGTGGAGCGGGCCATCGATCTGGTGGCCGACCTGGTGGAGAATTCACAGTTTCCCACCGCCGAAATCGACCGCGAGCGACAAGTGGTGGCCGATGAGATAGACTCATATCTCGACATTCCGGCCGAGGGGATATTTGATGACTTCGATGAACTTGTCTTTGAGGGTACCCCTCTGGCACACCCTATCCTTGGCAGCCGCGAGAGCATCGACCGGCTCACCTCCGACGTGTGTCGCCGTTATCTGCGCGATTACTACCGCCCGGACAACATGGTGTTTTTCTACTCCGGCCCCGAGAAGCCCGACAGGGTGATACGTCTGGCCGAACGGTGTTTTCACCACCGCATCGCCGACATGCCGGCCGAATCGGGGATTGGCTCCGTAGAGGCATTGGCTCCGGCGGGACGGTTTGACACCGTGCGCGAAATCGGCACCCATCAGGCCCATACAATCCTCGGTACACGTATTCACGACATGTTTTCACCCGACCGTTATGCTACGGCCCTGCTATCCAATATGCTTGGTGGTCCGGGCATGAACTCGCTGCTCAACGTGGCCTTGCGCGAACGGCGCGGCCTGGTCTATACGGTCGAGGCGTCGACAGCCCTCATGACCGACACCGGCCTCTTCACCATATATTACGGCTGCGACACCACAGATGTGGAGCGATGCCGACGCCTTGTCTCCGACATCATCGGCCGACAAGCCTCCGACACCATGAGCCAAAGACAGCTCGATGACGCGCGCCGCCAATATATAGGGCAACTCACACTCGCGTCGACCAACTCCGAGCAACGCGCCCTCAACATGGCCCGCTCCACACTGCTGAGGGGGAGTGTCATCCCCTCGGCCGTACACCTGGAGCACATACGCTCGCTCACGCCCGACGACCTGCGCGAAGCCGCCTCACGTCTCACCACACTCTCGCGCCTTACGCTCGTCTGAGCGAACGGATGCCGGGCTGTCGGATTTTCGCTCCGTAATGGCTGAGGGGTGCGATAATGTCGAGTGGGTGTGAAAATTTCAGTTTTTATTCATCTGTTTCAGATTATTAGGTTTAATTTGAGACTTTTGTTTCTTTTGAGCTTATGAAACTTTTGTATCTCCTGAAACTTTTTGCTAATTTTGCGACATTAATAAACATAAAGTAATGGAAAAGAAATTCAAGCGCACACTTATCACCACCGCTCTCCCCTATGCCAACGGCCCCGTGCACATCGGCCACCTTGCCGGCGTGTATGTTCCGGCCGACATTTACGCACGTTTTCTCCGCCTCCGCGGCGAGGACGTAGTGATGGTGGGCGGCAGCGACGAGCACGGAGTGCCCATCACCCTGCGAGCCCGCAAGGAGGGAGTGACACCCCAGGAGATTGTCGACCGCTACCACGCCATCATCAAGGATTCGCTCGGCGAGCTCGGAGTGTCGTTTGACATCTATTCCCGCACCACCTCGGAGCTTCACCATCAGACAGCCTCCGAATTTTTCCGCCGCCTCTATGACAAAGGCGAGTTTACCGTACAGACCGCCCTTCAGCCCTATGACGAGAAAGGCGGCGAATTTCTGGCCGACCGTTACGTGGTGGGCACCTGCCCCAAATGCGGTAACGAGCACGCCTATGGCGACCAGTGCGAGGCATGCGGCTCGTCGCTCAACGTCACCGACCTCATCAATCCCTGCTCGTCACTGACAGGCGAGCCTGTCAAGATGCGCGAGACCACCCACTGGTATCTGCCCCTCGACAAATGGGAAGAAAAGCTCCGCTCATGGATCATCGACGGCCACAAGGAGTGGAAGACCAACGTGTATGGCCAGTGCAAATCATGGCTCGACGGCGGTCTGCAGCCCCGCGCCGTGAGCCGCGACCTCAACTGGGGTGTGCCCGTGCCCGTGGAAGGAGCCGAAGGCAAAGTGCTCTACGTATGGTTTGACGCCCCCATCGGCTACATCTCCAACACCAAGGAGCTGCTGCCCGACTCATGGGAGACATGGTGGAAAGACCCCGAGACACGCATCATCAACTTCATCGGCAAGGACAACATCGTGTTTCACTGCATCGTGTTCCCCGCCATGCTCATGGCCTATGGCGACAACTTCCAGTTGCCCGACAATGTGCCCGCCAACGAGTTTCTCAACCTCGAGGGCGACAAAATATCGACCTCGCGCAACTGGGCCGTATGGCTTCACGAATATCTCAAGGATATGCCCGGCAAGCAGGATGTGCTGCGCTATGTGCTCACAGCCAACGCTCCCGAGACCAAGGACAACGATTTCACCTGGGCCGACTTCCAGGCGCGCAACAACAACGAACTGGTGGCCATCCTCGGCAACTTTGTCAACCGCGCCGTCGTGCTCACCCATAAATATTTCGGCGGCGTGACACCCGTGGCCGGCGAGCTCACCGACACCGACCGTCAGGCCTTGGCCGACATCAAGGCCGCCATAGCTGCCGAGACCGAAGCCATCGAGACCTTCCACTTCCGCGAAGCTCTCAAGCAGGCCATGGAGATAGCCCGTGTGGGCAACCGTTACCTCCAGGAGACCGAGCCGTGGCGAGTGGCCAAGACCGACATGGCCCGCACCGCCACCATCCTCAACATCGCGCTCCAGATCTGTGGCAACATAGCCATCGCCTTCGAGCCGTTTATCCCCTTCACTTCGGCCAAGCTCGCCAAGATGCTCGGTCTCGACAGCATGAGCTGGGATAAACTCGGTGGCTCCGACCTCGTCGCCGACGGTAAGGAAATCGGTCAGCCCGAACTGCTCTTCGAGAAAGTCGAGGACGCTACTATCCAGGCTCAGGTGCAGAAACTGCTTGACACCAAAAAGGCCAACGAGGCCGCAGCATGGCGTCCCGAGCCCCAGGCCGAGGATGTGGACTTTGACACTTTCTGCCGCAGCGACCTCCGCGTGGGCACAGTGCTCGAATGCATCAAGGTACCCAAGGCCGACAAGTTGCTCCGCTTCCTCATCGACGACGGCATGGAGAAACGCACCATCGTGTCGGGTATAGCCAAGTATTACAACCCCGAAGACCTCGTGGGCCGTCAGGTGTGCTTCATCGCCAACCTTCCGCCCCGCAAGCTCAAGGGCATAGAGTCACAGGGCATGATACTCTCGGCTGTCAACAAGGACGGCTCGCTTGTGCTCATATCACCCTCGGCTCCCACCGCTCCCGGCGCGAAAATCGGATAAAACCCTCTATATAATTAGTAATTAGCAATTAGCAATTAGTAATTGCTCAATTGTTAATTACTAATTGTTAATTACTAATTACTAATTAATTTCCGAGATGGCTCCTCGCATCCTTATCATCTATACCGGCGGCACCATCGGCATGATCGAGAACCCTGAGACCAAGGCTCTCGAGCCGTTTGACTTCACCCATCTTATGGACAATGTGCCAAAAGTCAAGATGCTCGACTATCATATCGACAACATCCAGTTTACCCCCATCGACTCGTGCGACATGGGGCCCGAAGGCTGGCGCGAGATAGCCCTGGCCATTGAGGAAAACTATGACAGCTATGACGGGTTTGTAGTGCTCCACGGCACCGACACCATGGCCTACACGGCTTCGGCCCTTTCGTTCATGCTGGCTCATCTTGACAAGCCCGTCATCATCACCGGTTCACAACTGCCCATCGGAGAGGTGCGCACCGACGGTGAGGAAAACCTCATCACCGCGCTCCAGATAGCCGCCGCCACCAACTTTAATGGTGACCCGATGGTGCAGGAAGTGGCCATACTCTTTGAAAACTATCTGTGGCGCGGCAACCGCTCCACCAAAATGAGTGCCGACAACTTCAACGCCTTCAAGAGCAACAATTATCCCGAACTGGCCCGGATAGGACTCGGCATACACTTTGAGGAGAAGGCTCTCCGACGCCCCAACGAGCGACGCCCGCTTCACGTCACCACCACCATGGACCCCAACGTGATGACGGTCGACCTCCATCCCGGCATGACACGCCACACTCTGCACCATGTGCTCAACACACCGGGCATCAAAGGTATAGTGTTGCGCACCTATGGCGCAGGCAACGCTCCGACATCGGCATGGTTTCTCGAGGAAATCAAAAATTGCGTGGCGAGCGGAGTGGTGATAGTCAATGTCACACAATGTGTCAACGGCGGTGTGCACGCGCGCCGTTACGTATCGGGCGACCGACTGGCCAACTGTGGTGTCATCTCGGGCCACGACATGACTTCGGAAGCCGCAATAACCAAACTGATGTATCTCTTCGGTCTCGGACTTACCCCCTCGGCCGTCGCTACCCGCTTTGGCGTCAATCTCTGCGGAGAAGTGACGCTGTAGCCTCTGCCTCTCTCCTCTCCCCCCCATCATACGCTTTACCTGACATTACCGAAAGCTCTGTATTAACTTTTTACATATTTTAACACCAAAATCACATTCTTTTTGTTGAACCATTCCATCCCAACGGTTGTTTTAATAATACCGTATTCACATTTTTAGTGCCATGTTCCCGCCTGACACCAGGCCCTCTACCAAACCTAAAAACTACTTTTTCAAGCCTTATTTTTTACTTTTTCAAGACAGAACCTACATGGAAAGTTTAATTTATGATTTCTTCAGCTATGAGTCTACCATAGCAGCTAACGAAACATCAGCCGCTCCCGCACAGGATTTTACCTCTGACTGGGCACCCGGACAATAAGAGTGAGTTATTAAGAGGTTGTTTAATAACACCCTCTAAGTACCCTCTAAACGACATCAGTAGAAAAACTGACAGGGATGTGTCGACTGACGCATCCCTGTCAGCTTTTTTTTATATGGAGTGGCGAGTCATAATTCGTCCCGGGCCGAAAAAAGGTCAGCCTGCAGCGGGGATGGACCCGATGCAGGCTGACTTTTCAAATTATCAGTATCGCTGTCGCGTTACTTCACGATGACCTTTGTGGTGACGGTCTCGCCCGAAGCGAGAGTGTCGACCTTGACGAGCACGCCGGGGGTGTTGGGAGCCACACGCATGCCCTGGAGGTTGTAATATACGGTTGACACTACCTCTGCATCGCTGTAGATGTTGTCGATAGCAGTCTGAGAGCTTGCCTCGACAGCCTCGCCGAGACCACCCATCTCGTTGGAGGCACGCACTGAATAGACAGCAGCGGTGCGGGCTCCGACCTCAGGCTCAACGGTGTAGGAAGGCTCGGTGGTGAAACCAATCACCTTGCCGTTCTTGCATATGGCCCAGCAGAGCACGTAGTCATTGTCATCCCAAGTGAGAGTGTTGCCGTCGATGGTGACATTGGAGGGTGCGGGAGCCTGTTCGGCAATCGAAGCGGGATCCCAGTCGTCGTCGCCGCCCATCACACGTGCGTAGGAGTGGAAATCGGCCTCTTCCTTGGTGAGCACGGGGTTGTTGGCGTGGGTATCGGCAAAAATCTTCTTGCGGTCCTTGAGGTCGATTACTGTGCCTGAGGCTGTGGTCGAGTTATACTCGGCGAAGCGTGCGGGCCATCCGCCCGACATCTCATTCCATCCGGCAGCCGAAGGCTTGACGGTCATCTTGGTGTCGATGAAGAGGGCGATCGGTGTGCCGCTGCCCCAGGGACGTCCGAGGGTATACTTGCCGTCGATGCCCGACATCTCGCCTACAATCTCGCAATCCTTGAATATGTAGCCATACTGCTTGGGCTTGGAGGGCACGGCGATATAACCGCCGTCGGCACACATCTTGAGGATAACGCCGTTGTAATACACGTCACCCTTGCCGCAGAGGAAGTCGGTGCGGCCGCGCAGCACGCCGCCCTCAAAGTAGAAGCGGGAGTTTTCGTTGTTGGACACATATGTATCCTGATAGCCCCAGAGACATACATCCTTGCAGATGGTCTTGTCGGACTGGTCGTTAAGCTCGATATCGCGGCCGCGAGAGTCGCCCATGGCACTCTTGATGGTGAGATGCTGCATGTA
This sequence comes from Duncaniella muricolitica, assembly GCF_910574735.1. Classification (NCBI taxonomy): domain Bacteria; kingdom Pseudomonadati; phylum Bacteroidota; class Bacteroidia; order Bacteroidales; family Muribaculaceae; genus Duncaniella; species Duncaniella muricolitica. Next base: position 21,057 of record NZ_CAJTCF010000044.1, read on the forward strand.
GGTGCCGGTAGCGGTCTTGGAGAGCTGTATGACATCGCCCTTGCCGATGCCCTCGAGCACGTTGGCCGCACCGAAACCGTTGTTGCCCTCAACGCCGGGCACGGTGTTGGTTATCACGACACCATCACGGCTCTCGCCGATAAACGAGAGATTGGGGGTAGTGATGTAAGTGGTGGGGTCGGGATATGACTTGCCGTCACTGCCGGTCTTGGTGGCTGTGGTGCTTGCAGGGAGCTTGTAGTTGCCGTCGTGGAGGAAGATGCGGAAACGCTTGGTCTTGTCATCGCGCTTGCCGGCTGCCTCGATGGCTGCAAGAAGCTCGTCGACATTCGACACCTCGGCGTCATAGCCGCCCTTGGCCACAACGGGACGGGTCTTGGTGGTGAAGCTGATGGTGATAGCCTTATCCATGGCGTTGTCGGTGAGGTCCATCACACTGCCGGCTGCAAGCGAGAACTTGTAGGCTGTGGCATAGGTGAGGTTTTTGTACTCAAACATCACTGTCTTGCCGGTCACCGTGGGGGTGAGGCTAAGATCACCGAGCGATGCGGTGACACCCTCCTTCACCTTTACCTTCTCGTCAAAGGTAAGTACAATCTTGCCGTTGATCGAAGCTGTCTCGGAGCCTTCGGCGGGAACCTGCGACACGAGTACGGGAGCAGTGCCGTCGTCAATGAGTTTGGCGGTGCCCACGATGTAGCTCGCACCGAGAGCTATACCGTCGTGGTCGGATTCTGAACCGCCGACCTCCGAGGTCTTGTCGGCAATCCAGCGGATGTAGAGAGCCTTCTGATTGTTGGCTTCGGCGGGGAAGGAGAATGTGGCATCGGTCCACTTCTTGGCACCCTCGATGGTGATTGTGCCGAGCGACTTCCAGTTCTCGCCGTCGAGCGAGTATTCCACATTCTGCTTGGTGTAGGCATTGTAGTTGAAAGTCATGGCGGTGATTATCTGAAGGTCGGTAAACGCCTCGGCGTTGACCATAGTCTGCCAGTAATAGTCGCCAAGACCTGTCTCGCGCCAGTTGACGGCGGCGGGACGGCCCTCATAGCCTCCTGCGCCAAACTCGCTCTTGTCGAGCCATCCCTGGATGTCTCCGTCCGCATTGCGCATCACGAGAGCCACGGCGTCATTCTCGGCGGCGGCAAAGTCGGCTGCACGGCCGTTGTTGCCCGACTGCATGAAGTCCCAGCCCACTATATAGTCGACAGCGTCATAGTTGGCCACGATGTCGGTGTGGTCGCTGTCCATGGTCACGGTGATTTCGCTCGCGCTCTGACCGTCGGCCCAGTTGGTAAACTTGACAATGGGGTTGCTTACTGCGGTGAGGGTTACGGTTGCGCCCTCCTCATACATGTTGCGGCCGTCGACCGCTACGGGAGCGGGAGAGAGCTGCACCTGATAGTCATTGGCTCCGCCCGACACGGTGTAGGCCAGCTCGTAGGTGTTGATAGCCTTGAAGTTGGCAGTCAGTTCGGCGGCAGCGTCTATAGTGTAGCTGAAGCTCGGCTCGGCCGACACGACCTTGCCGGCGGCATCGGTCCAGTTGACAAACGCATAGCCGAAGTTTTTCTCGGCAGTGAGTTTCACGGCTGTTCCGGCCTCGTATTCGTCAGCTTTGGGATAAACGGTCACATTACCCGCAGCGGCAATATTAGCCGAAGCCGAGAAAGGATACATTGTCACCTCCTGGGTCGTGCCGTTGAGTATACCGTTGATGCGCACGTCGGAGTACATGCAGTCCTTAGTCGTGCCATATCCGTTATTGAGCACAAGATTGAATCCTTCGCCCGATGTCAGTGCCTCCTGCTGTGCGGCAGTAAGAGTATATTCATATTTGGTTGTATACGACGCTGAGGATCCAAACTTGTCGGCACTCTGAGTCTTATTGTTTCGATGGGGTGTAATAGTGCTGAATGTCACCGATTGACCACCGGGCACAACACCCATAACACTGACTGCATTCTCGGCACCGTCGGTTCCATTGCGTGCGATATAGAAACTTATACTTGTCGGAGTAAACTCAAGGCCCTTGGCCGGTTTCAGACTCCATGTCACAACATCCGACTCACCCTTGGTAGAGTTAATGCGCACAAATGTGATGTCGGGACACATTGTTGTAGAACCAAGACCCTTGTAGGCACATACTCCCATATCAAAGGCCTTCATGGCAAAACCGTTGTCGGGCGTAGCGGTCACTTCCTTCTCATAGTCGGCACTGTTGAATGCCCAGACCACCGAAGCCTCGGTGTTGTCAAAAGTGGCTCCGGCCGATGACTTGACCACGGGAAGCACTACCTGGATGTAACGATAGTAGGAACCGGCCTTGCTTATGACGAGAGGCACGCTCTCGGCCTTGCCGGCACATGTAAACGATGCATTGCCGCCGTTGACTGTCATGGGCTGGCCGTCGACGGTCGACTCGGTGGCACTGTATGACTCGAGCGAGATAACGGCTCCGTCGCATGAAGGCACGGAGAAAGTGGTTCCATCGTTCATCTGACACCAGTCATTCCAGTTGGCATTGGCAATCTTGCCGCCGTTGTTGGTGTCGAAGGGGAGCTGAACGTCGATAGTCTCGGTGCCTATCTTGGCCTGGGCAACCCAGAAGCCGGTCACATTCTGAAAACCGACTGTGGGCGCACCGTTCTGACGCTGGAAATCCCACTTTATGGTCACAGGCTCGGTGCGGTCGGCGAGAGAGACGGTGTTGTTGACAAAAACGGGGGTGAGTGTCATATCGCCGGATACGGTGACAACCTCTCCAATCTCATAGGTGCGGCTTCCGTCCGACCATCCCACAAGAGTCTTACCCTCTTGATATACAGTATAATTGGGGGGGGTAATAATTGTCTTGCCTATCTCGACCTTCTCGGGAGCGGGCACTATGCCTGCATCGGCATATTCACCGAGACTGTAAGTCACGGTAGCGTCCTCGACAAGTTCGGGGGGGTCGACAGCCTCGACGGCAAAGTAGGGAGTATAGCTGCCACCCGACACTGTGAGAGTGGCGGCACCGCCCTTGTAGATAAACGATGCGATGTTGGCAGTCTTGTCATTGTGATAACATACGCCGGTTTTGGTGTTGAATGAGCCGACAGTCTCGCTGCCATTCCTGACAGCGACATCTCCGCCCCAGGCACATGTGCCCATAGAGATTTTCACAGGGCCTTCGACAGCTATGGTCGAGGAGAAATTGCCCCAGCCATGCTCATTGGAATGAAATTTACCGCTCAACACGATGTTGGCGGCGGCGTCATCGGCTGCCACTCTTGAAGGAGTGCCATCATCAGCGATGACAAACCCCATTGACAGCTTTTCATTCTGGACTCCCTCCTCCGCCGTAAGATACGCGGCATTGGTCAGGTCAATCCTGATGTCCTTGAACTCCGCACGGGCCGTCTTGACACCGACGAGGCATGCGAGCACAAGGGCAATCCTAAAAATTTTCCTTGTCATGATTTTGAATTAGTGATATTAGATTTTGATAAAAACTTGTTTTTCGACAATAATATAGTTGAGCGTTACGTACTCGGAATGTTTTTCATGATATAATAGTACACTCGATGCAAAGATAAGAGTTTTTCGGTGCATAGCCAACTAATCGATAGATATATTTTGAATTACAATAATTATTTTACCCTTTGCCCGATATGATAGAAAAATTTTCTGACACCCTTATCCGTCATTTTTGACAATAAGAAAATAATCATTACATTTGCATAGAGTTTAATACCAATCATCAATCTTACAAAACTAAAAGCACGTTAAGCCATGGAAACAAAACGCGTTTCCGCCAGGAATAACCTTTGGGTCTATCACATCTTCGCACTGTTTGCAGTGACAGCCTGGGGGTTGTCATTCATAAGCACACGTGTATTGCTCGACAGCGGTCTGCACCCTATCGAGATATACATCTACCGCTCGACAATAGCATATGTCGCGCTTCTTGCCATATGTCACAAACGCATTCTTGCCAATAGCTTCAAGGACGAGCTGCTGTTTGTGTTGTGTGGCATCGTGGCCGGTTCGGTCTACTTCATCTCGGAAAACATCGCGTTGCAATACACCCTCGTGAGCAACGTGTCGCTCATCACCTCCATTCCCCCGCTGCTCACGGTGCTGCTCGTGGGTGCCGTCTACAAGACCGACCGCCCCGGACGCGGGGCCTATGTCGGCTCGGTGGTGGCATTTATAGGTGTCGGGCTTGTGATATTCAACAGTAGCTTCAACATGAGTATCAATCCGCTGGGCGACTTCCTCGCCCTCCTATCGGCCTTCTGCTGGGCCATATACGGACTGCTGCTCAAACCGCTCAACGCCCACTATGACGCACAGTTCATCACGCGCAAAGTGTTTTTCTACGGCATACTCACCGCCCTGCCGTTTCTCGCTGTCGAGCCCGAGATTGCCCCGATAAGCATACTGTTTAACGCCAATGTGCTCTACAATCTGTTGTTTCTGAGTCTGATATGCTCGCTTGGAGCCTTCCTGGTGTGGGCCATCACAGTCATAAAGCTCGGAGCCGTCAAGGCCTCCAACTATCTGTATTTCCAGCCGGTGGTCACTCTTATCTTCTCGATGCTCATACTCCACGAGCAGGTGACGATAATCGGCGGCACCGGATGTGCCCTCATCCTCCTCGGCGTGTGGCTCTCGGACTATCTGCAACGCCTCCAGTGGAAAAAATCATGATATAGATAAACCAAATCACACAATACTTTATAACATTCAAAACATGAAAAAACTCTTTTCGGCCCTACTCCTTGCAGGTATGACCCTCTCCGCAGGGGCAGTGACCCCGTTGTGGATGCGCGATGTGAAAATATCGCCCGACGGCAGCACCATCGCCTTTACCTACAAGGGTGACATCTTCACCGTGCCCGTAGGCGGCGGCACCGCCCGACGCCTCACCACCGCCTCATCCTACGAGTCGATGCCCGTATGGTCGCCCGACGGCAAGACCATAGCGTTTGCAAGCGACCGCGAGGGCGGACAAGACATATATGTAATGAACGCCGAAGGCGGCGCGGCCAAGCGCATCACCTTCAACTCGGCCGCGGAGTTACCCCAGGCTTTCAGCCCCGACGGCAAATCGGTGATATATCACGCCTCCATACAGGCTCCCGCCGCAAGCCTCATGTATCCGTCATCGCGCATGGGTCAGCTCTACAGCGTGCCCGTCGAGGGCGGACGCCCCCGCCAGATACTCGGCACTCCGGCCCACTGCGTGGAGTTCATGCCCGACGGCAAGTCGTTTCTCTATCAGGACGATAAAGGCACCGAGAACGAGTGGCGCAAACACCACACCTCGTCGGTGACTCGCGACGTGTGGATGTATGATGCCAAGACCGGCAAGCACACCAATCTCACCAAGCATGCCGGCGAGGCACGCAACCCGGTGCTTGGAGGTGACGGTCAGACCGTCTACTATCTGAGCGAGCGCGACGGCGGCAGCTTCAACGTGTATTCCTTCCCCCTCTCCGACCCCTCCAAGGTGACAGCCGTGACCAAGTTCAAGACCCACCCCGTGAGATTCCTCTCGCGCGGTGCCAACGGCACCCTGGCTTTCGGCTACGACGGTGAGATCTACACCATGAGCGACAAGGGGGGCAAACCCGCCAAGGTGAAAATCGACATTGTGACCGACGACGTAGACCAGACCGTACGCCGCCGCCTGAGCGGAGCCTCCCAGGCCATGCCTTCGCCCGACGGCAAGCAGATGGCGTTTATCAGCCACGGCGACCTCTTCGTGACCTCGGTAGAGTATCCCACCACACGCCAGATCACCCACACTCCCCAGGCCGAGAGCACTCCCTCATGGGGCACTGACAACCGCACAATCTATTACACCTCCGACCGCGACGGACACCTCAATATATATAAGGCTACCATAGCACGCGAGGAAGACCCCAACTTTGCCAACGCTACCCTCATCGACGAGGAGCCGTTCTTCCCGACCAATGACAATGTGTCGCGCCAGAACCCGCAGATTTCGCCCGACGGCAAGCGTATGGTGTTCATACAGGACGGCAACAAGATAGCCGTGGCCGACCTTAAGAGCAAGAAGGTGAAACTGCTCACCAAGGGCGAGACCTATACAGCCCGCAACGGCGGCATATCGCTCGACTGGTCGCCCGACAGCGAATGGCTCGTGGCTACAATCGACGTGCACCAGCGCGACCCCTACTATGACATAGCCCTCATCAACGCCACCACAGGCGAGCTCATCAACATCACCGATGACGCTTACTCCAACTTCAATCCCCGCTGGGTCATGAACGGCAATGCCGTAATCTTCGAGAGCGACCGTTACGGTATGAAAAACCACGCCTCATGGGGTTCGACTGCCGACATACTCATGGCTTTCACCAATCAGGAGGCCTATGACCGCTATCGCCTCTCGGACGAGGATTTCGCCCTGCTGAAAGAGCTGGAGAAGTCGCAGAAAAAGCCTGCCGCCACTCCCGAAAAGGGCAAAAAAGACGCTAAAAAAGACTCCAAAAAGGATGATAAGAAATCAGACAAAAAGGATGGCGAAAAGGATGGCGACAAGAAGGATGACAAGAAGATTACCATCGAGGCCGACGGCATCCAGGACCGCATCGTGCGTCTGACCCCCTTCTCGTCCAACATCGCCGACGCCTATGTTGACAACGACGGCGAGAACTTCTACTTCATCGCCAGCGTCGAGAACAGCTATGACATGTGGAATAAGAGCCTCCGCAAAGGCAACACCACACAGTTTAAGAAAATAGGCAGCCCCACCTCGATTGTGGCAGACGCCGCCGGCAAGAATCTCTTCCTTATAGGCAAAGATCTCCGCAAGATGTCGATTCCAAGCGGCAACATGACCAATATCTCCTTCTCAGGCTCACAGGAAATCAACCTGGCCAAAGAGCGCGAGTATATGTATGACTACATTCTCGACCAGGAGGAGAAACGTTTTCTGGTCGAGGACATGTTTGGCACCGACTGGAAGGGTCTCGGCAAGAACTACCGCAAGTTCCTCCCACACATCAACAACAACTATGATTTCTCCGAGCTTGCCAGCGAGCTTCTCGGCGAGCTCAACGTGAGCCACACCGGCAGCGGCTATCGTGCCGGCGGAGCCAACGAGCCTACCGCTTCGCTCGGTCTGCTCTATGACATGGCCTATACAGGCGACGGCCTGCTTGTGGCCGAGGTGCTCAAGAAGGGTCCCTTTGACCGTGTAAACTCCAAGATGAAGGCCGGCTCGACCATCACAGCCATTGACGGCAAGAAGCTCTCGGCCGACACCGACCCGCTGACCATCCTCAACAACCGTGTGCGCACCAAGACTCTCGTGGCCTTTACCACTCCCGACGGCGAGAAGGTGGAGGAAGTAGTGCTTCCCACCAATGCCGGCAGCGTGGGCGACATGCTCTACAAACGCTGGGTGGAACGCAACCGCCACATCGTCGACTCGATTTCGGGCGGACGTCTGGGCTATGTGCATATCGAGTCGATGAACGATGAGTCATACCGCAGCATCTATGCCGATGTGCTCGGACGCTATGCCGACCGCGAGGGCATCGTAATCGACACCCGCTTCAACGGTGGCGGCCGTCTGCACGAGGACATCGAGATACTCTTCAGCGGTAAGAAATATCTCACTCAGGAGATACGCGGCGTCAAGAGCGGCGAGATGCCTTCAAAACGCTGGCTGCGCCCCTCGATTATGATTACGGGCGAGGCTAACTACTCCAACGCTCACGGTACTCCCTGGATGTATAAGCACAATAAGCTCGGCAAAATCGTGGGTATGCCCGTTCCGGGTACCATGAGTTCGGTCAACTGGGTGACTCTCCAGGATCCGTCGCTCTACTTCGGCATCCCCGTGGTAGGTTTCCGCACTGCCGAGGGCAATCTGCTCGAAAATACTCAGCTCGAGCCTGACGTGAAGGTGGCCAATGACCCGGCTCTCATCGTCAAAGGACACGACGACCAGCTCATAACCGCCGTCAAGACCCTGCTTAAAGATCTCAAGTAGAGTTTAGCATTATAGAGTATAAAGGTTATAGTTTAGAGTTTATAACCCAAACCGATACATACAATAAACGCTGCGACCAAGGCCGCAGCGTTTATTGTATGTGTCTTTTATTAGTACCTGTCAATCGTACCGATAAGCGTCTCTGTTGGGGCAGCCTGTCAGTATGGGGGGGGACGCTTATCCACCCCGCCGGAACAGCCTGATGATCTGAGGGGGATGCACGATTAGTCCGGCATCCCCCTCTATACTTTAAACTCTATATTTTAAACTCAATCACCTGTCCACTTGGGGAGAGAGAAGATAAACTCGAGGCCACCGGTCGAGCGGTTGTGGACAGAGATGGTGCCGCCGTGAGTGACTACCGTGCTCTTGACGATGGGCAGACCGAGACCTGTGCCGCCCTGCTTGCGCGAACGGCCCGTGTCGACTCGATAGAACCGCTCAAACAGGTGAGGCAGATGCTCCTCGGCCACACCGTTGCCATTGTCGTAGAAGGCAAACATATAGAAACGCTCGCTCTCCGAGATGAGCCGCAAGCCTATCTTAGTGCCGCCCGAATACATGGCCGCATTGCGTATGAGGCCGCATATCATGCCGTTGATGAGTCCGTAGTTTCCGGCCACATAGCATTCCAGCGGGATGTCAAACGAAAACTCCATCTCTCCGGCAAGATTATTGGCCGGCATGTCATATTCAATCTGATAGACAAGGTCATACATATCCACCTTGTTGACAGCAATCTTATCACCGACATTCTCCAGACGGGTCATGATCGAGACATCGTTGAGCAGACCGGAGAGACGCTCAACGTTGCTGAGCATACGCTCGAGAAAACGGGTGCGTGTGGCTGTATCCATGTCGGGGTCGGCAAGTATCGTCTCGAGATAACCGCGCACTATTCCGACAGGGGTCTTGATCTCATGATTGATGTTATTGGTCATCTGACGGGTGACGCGCACCTTCTCCTCGATGGCGTGTATGGCCACCTTGCGTTCCTTGCGTATCTGCTCGACGGCCCTCTCCCTCTCATTATAGAGAGCCACTATCTGACGGGAGATGTCACCGAGCTCATTGCGCGGAAACTTGTCATAGCCGGTGAAATGTCCGCCAGTGGCGGCACGGTAGGCAAAGTCCTTGAGCAGCGTGACGCTGCGTGTGAGCATGCGTGTGAAGTAATAGGTGATGAACAGTGTCAGAAACATGCATCCGCCTATGACCACCCACACGGTCGAGTCGACATCAATGGCATCGCTCACGTCGGCATCAAACGGCAGGGCCGAAAGCACCATGATACGGCCGTCGTCGCTCTCGGCACGGCTTAGAAAGTAGGTGTCGCCCATGTTGTCGCGCACGAGTTCGCGACAATCGGCACCTTCGTCAATCCGGCTGATTACCGACATCGACCCGCGGTCAAACGGAAGGGGTATGCCGAGCGAATATTCCAGCAGGCCCTCCCTGTTGTAAACAGTAATGCGCACGTCCTCAAACGGCGAACCTGCAAAGTAGGAAGCGATAAACGAGTTGATCGGACGTAGCGTCTGGTCGGCTTCATAAGCCCTTAGCACACGATTATTGATCAGTCCGAGCTGCGAGGTTAGCATCTCGGCCCTATAGTCAGCCTCGCGCTTGTATTGATACCAGATAATGAGCCCAAAGACGATGCACAGGCTTAACGCGATGGGCAGAAACAGTTGCCAGTGATAGTTAATCCTTCTCCTTAAAGCCATATCCGAATCCCAGTCGGGTCTCGATATTGTTGCCGTAGGCACCCAGCTTCTTACGCAGGCGCGTGATGTTGGTGTCGATAGTGCGGGTTGTCACCACCACGTCGTCATCCCACACGCGGCGTATTATCTCCTCGCGCGAATAGATGCGGTTGCGGTGAGTGAGGAAGAAAAATATTATCTCAAATTCTGTCTTGGTCAGAGGCACCAGTTCGCCGTCGATCTGACAAGTCTTGTCGTTGGGATCGATTACCAGGGTCTGGTACTCGATACGACTCTCGAGCGGATCGGCCGAAACTACCGGGGCGACGGCTGCCTGAGCGGCGCGGCGCGCCATGGCGGCACGACGCAACACGGCATTGACACGCGCCACCATTTCACTCATCTTGAACGGCTTGGTGATATAATCGTCCGCACCAATGTTAAGTCCCATCACAGTGTCGTCCTCTCCGTTGAGTGCGGAGCAGAATATAATGGGTACATTTTCCATCCCGTCGGAGTTGCGCAGCGTCTTGGCAAAGTCAAATCCGCTGAGCCTCTCCATCATGATGTCGACAATAAAAAGGTCATAGGGTTTCAGATCCATTTCAAGTGCGTCCTCGGCACTATATGCAACGTCTACCTCATAGCCCTCTTTGAGCAGATTATATTTTACGATTTCACAGATTGACTCCTCATCATCAATCACTAAAATGCGTGCGTTCATATTGTATTATAATATCGTTCTTAGTTTTTTGTAAAATTACAATTTTTTTTTGGGCCAAACCGTTAACAAACGTTAAACCGATTATGGCCGTGAACTTTTTACCCTTGCAGGAGTTTTAATGATGTAGTTACTATTATTTGCACTGTGTTTTCATGGTATTAGATTTAAGGTTAAGAAACGCGGGGCTGTCGAGATGACAGCCCCGCGTTTTGTTTTGTCGCGTCGGTAGTCTCGTGAATGGCAGTCGGACATGAAAAGTGTTAAATCGACCCGCGCGTTATGTTAAACATGTTAAAGTCGGCGATGTCACATATGTGTCATTACATTGTGTTACAATTATAACATCTTTGTAACACACTCGTCGTAACTTTGCATTGTAGAAATCAACAAGCCTACTCAGGCTTACAAGATATAAGAAATCGATACCAATAAGAATACGGTTGCAAAAATAGTTTTTTAGTAGATAAAACCAATCATTATCGCATCAAAAGAGGACTGTCGGATGACAGCCCTCTTATATTTTATCCCTGATTGCCCGGGAGGGGGATACAAAAGGACACAAGTCTCATAAGAAACAAAAGTTTTTTTATTTCATAAAGCACTTGCTTTGCCAATGACTTATAAAACTTGTGTTTCTTAGGCCCAAGCCGAAATTCCAGTGCATATGTTAAATTGAGTAGACCGAAGTGTTAAATATTCAAGCGTACAGTTTGACCAGGCGGAAGATGAAGAAATCGCGGTCTCGGACACCGCGCATTTGCGAGCGGAAGAT
>NZ_CAJTCF010000045.1:0-31870 GCF_910574735.1 Duncaniella muricolitica
ACATTAACTTTGTATTCAATAGTTTTGAATACCATAAAGTTACAAAACTTTATGGACATAAAAAAGCCTCAGCTTGTGAAAGTTGAGGCTTTTGCTATTTTTTTTGAGAAATAGTTCTGCAACAACCTCTGTGCGAACTTAGGCCATGGCAAGCATCCGCGCAAGCGGTGCGCAGCCATGGTATAAAGACAGATATAAGACGATGCGCCGCGTAGCGGTGCTACAAAATGTCATGATGGTAATTCACTGCGACTTAACGTTTTGATACGCTTGTATTGTTGTACCGCTACGCGGCACATGCTGTGGATAATTGTTCTGTACCATGGCTGCGCACCGCTTGCGCGGATGCTTGCCATGGCCTAAGCTCGCACAGGCCCTACGGGCCTTTCCTTGCTACAACAGTCTGCAAATTATCTGCTTTCGGGTATTTTGCAACATCCTCACCTGTCAGGTAGAATTGGAGCGGGCATCTATGATGCACCTCGTTGTTCATCCGTAAGTCTAAAAAAACATAAAAGTCAAAGTTTGTGTCAGGCATTTGAGAGCCTTGTCACAAACTTTGACCTTTATGCTTTATCGCTTATGTGCAATCGGTTACTTTACGAGGATTTTCTCTACCTTGTTGCCCTGACGGCGGATATAGAGACCGTTTTCGGGATTGTCCACGCGGATGCCCTGGAGGTTGAAGTATTCTACGGGGGCGTTGGGGTCAAACTCTGCCTCGATGTCGGTGATGCCGGTCTGCTTTGACTCGTAGGTATAGGTCTGATAGTCGACCTTGGTCGCGTCGCTGCTGACAAGAGCCATAACGCCGTTGCCTACAGCTATGCCGCATCCGGTGGCAGGTGCCATCGAGAAGGCTGTGCCGTCAAACCAGTAGGAACCGCCCACTTTTGAGCCGATGGTGTTGATATAGAGCGCGCCGTCCACGAGTGCGGTCGATGATACCTTTTCGCTGCCATTCTCACCTTCATCAATACCGTTGGCATATATCTGACCTACGCTAAGATCAGCAGCTCCGAATTTTGCAACAAATACGTCGCTCTTACCAACAGGAGCCACGGTTGCGGCGGCTGCTTCGGCAGCCGGAGCGGCTGTATCGAACGAACCGACCATATACACGTCATTGCCGTTGATAATAAGGTCTTTCAGTCTGTCATAAGAAATTAACGATTCAGATGTAGCTTTCTTAATAGATGAAACAGCTCCATCCTTTACAATCACATAGTCAACCACACCGACCGTAGGTGTGAGTGTTGTCTTATAGGTGCCTACTTCTACATTTACGGCATTGGTTGCCTCGCTTGTCGACATGATGAAACCGGCTGTCACCTGGCCATCCTTTACTGTTACGACAGGGGAACTGAGCGAGGGAGTTGTATCGGCAAACGGGCCGGTAAGCTCCATTTTTGCTACGATTTCGGCTGTGCCAAGTGTTGCGCAGTCTACCGAGAATACTCCGACGTTAGGCACGTCAAAGTACATGAAATCAAACAGGTTGCTGTATGCTCCGTCGAAAGTTTCGTTGCCGATTGTGGTCTGGCCTGTGAACGAGGCGGTGGCATAGACTTTACCACCGGCCACCTTTATATCGGATATAGCGAAATACAAATCCTGGGCTGTAGGTGAGTACAAGCCGGTTGCCACGAGTTCGGGAAGAGATTCGGGCACAAACGATGTCACCTCGACAATCTTGCCGTCTTTGTCGTATTTTGCTATAAACGATGACGACTGGTTGCTTCCAAACTCACCGTCGATTTTAAGTCCATCTTTGCTGATGACAGGCTCGCCGTCGACCGATGATGAGAGAAACTCCACCTTACCGGCAAATGTGCCGCCTACATAGATATTGCCCTCGGCATCGGTGGCAATACCATTGATTTCAGCCGAGCCGGCGAGTGATGCGCCCCATTTGGGAGTGTTGGTGGCGTCATATTTCAGAATATATGCATTGTTTACGCCTTCACCAAACACTTCCTTGCCTGCAAATGAGAAATCCTCTTTGAATGATCCGGTGATGATGAGGTTGCCCTGGGCATCGTATGTTGACGGATTGGAATAGGTTACAGTCTCGGGGGTTACGTTAACAGAGCCTTTGTACTGCTCTTTGAGCACAGGCACAGCGGCCGACATGCCCATGCATGTCACGGCTGCCGATAATGAAAGTAAAAGTTTTTTCATTAGCGAATAATTTGTTGGTTAATAATGTTTGTCAGTCTATACGTGAAAATATGTATCACGCAGTGACGGATTCGTCCCGTCACTACGTGAAATTATTCATGAAACAATCAGTTGGCAAGCGAGGGATTGGCCTCGATGGCAGCCGCTGGGATGGGGATGGTGTAACGCGAGTCGCCCTGTTCGAGCACGAAAGTCTCGCCTCGGAATGTTTTCTCGATGCGGGGCTGGGTGGTGCGGCGCAGGTCAAACCAGCGGTGACCCTCAAACGCAAGTTCCCTTGCACGTTCAACATATATCTCCTCGATAAGTTCATCGGGAGTCATAGCTCTCACGGCAGTTTCCTTGGATGTGTAGCCTGCGGCGGTAAAGCGGGCTTTCTGGAGGGTGAGCAGATAGTCGGCGGCGGTGTCATATTCATTCTGATTCCAAGCGGCCTCGGCGGCATTGAGATACATCTCTCCTGTACGCATCGAGCATGAAAACTCGTTGCTGCCCCCTTTGCGAATGGTGATTACGGCGTCGTTCTTATAATAGGTGCTTCTGCGGCGGTCGGTGCGCGTGTACAGAGCGTAAAGATTGTCGCTCACAAGCGATGCCTTCTCATAGTTGTTGGTCATCACTTTCTCGAGGGCCACGATGTTTTCGGGCGAGTTGTAGGCATTGGGGAGTATGACAGACACATCGGCCAGCTCGCTCTTCACGGCCAGCACACGGCGTGAAGCCGCGAGACTCTCGGCCCACTCGCCCATGTAGAGATACACGCGCGAACGGAGAGCGTCGACGCTGAGTGTGTTGAAGCGATAGTTATACCCGAGGTCCCAGGTGTCGACATTGAGTCGCTGCTGTGCGGCGTCGAGGTCGGCGAGTATCTGTGCATAGATGTCCGAGAGCATCGAGCGCGAGAGGGTGGCTTCCACATCGCTGTCGACCTTGAGGGGCACAGCTTTGGTCACCGCCGGGTCACACTTGGTGTAGGCCGGAGCGTGGAGGTTGGCCAGAATGAAGTGCATGTAGGCACGCAGCATATAGGCCTCGCCCACCATCTGGCTTATCTCCTGCGGAGTGCCGTCGGTCATGGTCGACTCCGACTCTATCACGTAGTTGGCTATGAACAGCACGTGATAGAAGTTGCGCCACGAGAATGTCGAGGTGTTCTCGCTCGCCGCATTGTCATTCCATATCCATATGTCCTTGTATGACTCTATGTCCATCGGATTGGTGACATCGAGTTTCATCTCGTCGCCTCTGAACGATGCCAGTCCGCGGTCGTCGGGCACGGTCACATAGGCCTCGGTCATGAGCGCGCGAAACTCGGTGGCGGTCGTCGGTATCACCTTGCCCACGGGCTGGATGTCAAGATAGTCGTCACACGCACTGAGGACAAGCATCAGCGGTGCAAACAGCATATATAAGAGTGTTTTCTTCATATTCGGTCGAGTGAGAGATTAGAATTTGAGATTAAGACTGAATGTATAGGTCTTGGGGATGGGCTGGGCGAAGGGGTTGCCCATGGTCTCGGGGTCGAGGAAGTTTTTGTAGTTTGAGCCGAACACCCAGAGGTTTCTTGCCTCGAAAGCCACCGTGAGGATGCTCATGCGCAGGGGCTTGAGCACGCTCGGGGGGATGTTGTAGGCCAGACGCAGGCTCTGCAGACGGAAGTAGTCTGACTTCTTCACCCATGTGTCGAGCATCGAGTAGGCGTTGCCATACTGCGCGTAGTAGCTGTAGACGGGCGAGGTGGTGTCCTCGGGCATGAGGGCCGGCAGAGTGCCTGTGGGATTGGATGATGTCCAGCGGTCGAGGATGTCGCGGTTGGTGTTCATGCCGCGGTCAAAGTAGGTGTTGCTGTAGGAGGGCTGGATGCGGGTATACATGCCCAGGTTGAAGGCGAAGTTGACCGTGAGGTCAAAGTCGCGATAGGAGAAGTTGTTGATGAAACCTCCCGTCCACAGCGGGTCGCCCGAGCCGATGTAGGTGTAGAGGTCGCGCTGCTCCTCGGCTGAGAGGGTGGACGCGCCGGCCGCGTTGAGTTTGAAAAACTCCTGTGCGGTCTGCTTCGAGCCGTCCTTGGCAAGATAGAGCACGTTGCCGTTCTCATCGAGTCCGGCAGTCTTGTAGGCGAAGATGGCGTTGACGGGATAGCCTTCGCGCGAGGGTGTGGTCTGGTTGGACGGCACGGTCTCCTGGAGCACGGTGTTCTCGTTGTAGGCGAGGTTGAAGTTGGTGGTCCAGCGGAAATTGCGTGTGGCTATGTTGCGTGTGGCCAGTCCGACTTCAAAACCCTGGTTGCGCATCGAGGCCCAGTTGACCATATAGGACATGAAGCCGGTCTCGAGCGGGAGCATCTTGAGCGCGATGAGGTCGTCGCCCTTGCGGTGATAGTAGTCGGCCGTAAGAGAGATGGCGTTGTCGATGACCGAGATGTCAAATCCGGCATTGGTCGTATAGGTCTTCTCCCAGCGCAGGCGGCGGTTGGGGGCCGAGCCGAGCACGATGACGTCCTCGGTCACGCCGGGGAGGATGGAGGCGTTGTTATAGTTACCCATCACAAACGATGAGGTGTTTTTGTCGATGTTGCCCTGTATACCGTAGGATGCGCGGAAGGCAAGGTTGTTGATTACGGTCGACTCGCGCAGCCAGGGCTCGTCGCTCGCGCGCCACAGTCCGCTGAACGAGTAGAGCGGCAGGAAGCGGTATTTCTTGGCCACACCGTAGAGGTCGCTGCCGTCAAAACGCACGCTCGCTCCGAGGGTGTAGCGGTTCATGAGCGTGTAGGACCCTGTGGCGAAGAATGAGGCATAGGCGTTTTCGCTCACGCTCTCGGAGTGGAGCTGGAACTGGCGTGCCCAGTCTTCGTTGGGAAACATCACCGGCTTGTTGGTCAGTGTCTTGGGGTCGTAGCCATAGGCGGTCGACGAGAAGTAGTCATACCACGTCTTGCGGAGCTCGGTGCCAAGCATCACTTCCAGATCGTGGCTGTCGGTAAACTTGTTGCTGTACTCGAGCTGTCCCTTCCAGGTGAGCTGCTTGTTGGTCGACTTGTTCTGTATGTGACGTCCGCCATAGGGGAGAAACGACGCGCTCACGCCGTCATTGCCTCTGATGGAGGTGCGGTAAAACTCTTTGCGCATGGCATATGTCTCGGCCGAGGCATAGCTCTCGGTGTCGGAGCTGTCGAGCTGGAAGCCCACCTGAGTATAGGCGCGCAGCCAGTCGTTGAAGCGCAGGCTTGCGTCGAGCAGGGCGGTGACACCGGTGGTCTCCTGGACACGCTTGGTGTTGGCGCGCTCCTCAAAGATGTTAAACTTCAGGTCGCTGTCCTCACGGCCCTGGATGTCGGTGTCATAGATATAGTTGCCGTCGGCATCATAAGGCTCCTGATAGGGATTGGCGCGGCGCGAGTAGTAGACAGGGTTGGTAAAGCCGTCGTTGTCGGTGATATAGGAGTTGTTTTTGCGGTGGTTGACAAAGACCGATGCGCCCACCTTGAAGTGACGGGTCACGTTATAGTTGGTCTTGAGCGTAAGGCTCAGGCGGTTCATGTCCACGCCTATCACGTTGCCGTTCTCCTCCTGATAGCCGAGCGAGGTGTAGTAGGTGGCACGGTCGTTGCCGCCCGAGAGGCTGAGGTTATACTCCTGATTGAAGGTGTCGCGGAAGAGTATGTCGTTCCAGTCGGTGTTGATGGCGCGCAGGGCGTTGATCTGCGACTGCACCGATGCGGGGAGCGCGCCCCATCCGCCGGTCTTGTAGACGTCGGTCATTCCGGCGTTGGCGAGTATGCGTGCCACCGCGCCCTTGTTCTCGCGATAGGTGTAGTCCGAGTTGAGCAGCGACAGCTCCAGGTCGACTTTCTCGTCGGAGGAGAGCAGGTTGAGGCGGTCGATGTCGGGACGGGGTGAATAGGTGAGACGGGTCGAGAAGTTGATTTCAGGTGCGCCCGAACGGCCCTTCTTGGTGGTCACCACGATCACACCGTTGGCGGCGCGTGTGCCGTAGATGGCTGTTGCGGCGGCGTCCTTCAGTACGGTTATGCTCTCGATGTCGGCGGGATTGAGGCCGGCTATCGACGACTGGTAGAGGTTGTCGATGTCGTTAAGCTCTTCGAGCGTGGGTACCTCGGTGCCGTTGACGGGTATACCGTCGATGACCCACAGAGGGTCCTGGGTGCCGTTGAGCGAGGCCGTACCGCGGATACGTATCTTCATCGGCGCGCCGGGCGAGCCGCTGCTCTGTATGGCCGAGAGGCCTGCCACCTGACCGGCCAGAGCCTGGTCGACGGTCATTATCGAGCCGAGCTTGCTGTCGTCAAGCTCCACTTTGGTAATCGAAGCGGTGAGTTTGCGCTTCTCGATATTCTGGTAGCCTGTCACCACTACGTCGCTCAGCACTTCCGACGCGCGGTCGAGCTGGAGGTCATAGTTGTCAAGGCCGGGCACGAGCTCTATCGTGCGGGGATTATAGCCCACATAACGAATTTCGAGCTGTTTCACTGCGTCGGGAATGGTTATGGAGAATTTTCCGTCGAGGTCAGTCACCACTCCGAGGGTCTTGAGCGGGCTGTTGGCTTCCTTGAGCTGTGACTGCGATACGGTCACCGAGGCACCTATCAGCGGCTCGGAGTCTTCCGACGAAACTACCACACCTGTCACCACCCTGTCGGCCGCAAGCATGTCGGGAGCGGCGAGGAGAGTGACTATCAGGATGGTAAGACTGGTTATAAAATGCTTTGCCATTCAGAATTTGATCGATTATAGTTACTACATTCTTGTGTGTTTATTCATTGCTTGGACTCCGGCTCACTCCAGCGGCAGACCGAGAGCTGTGTTGATGCGCATCAGCATGTCGGCATAGTGATAGCGGGTGGTCTTGTCGGCCGTTGCGGCGCGGCTCTTGAGGAGCGAACGCACTCTCATGAGCTCTCCGCGCTTGATGGAGATGGCGTCCGACACACGGTTGGCCTGAGTGGAGCTGAAGTTAAGTTTGCGGCCGGCGCATGTCTGCTCGCCGAGCGCGTGGTTGTGACCGCAGAGGTCGGGGGTCTTTACATCAATGGTCGGGAGGTCTGACTCCATGTCGCGCAGTGCCACACCGTCCTTCACGCCCTGCTTCTCACAGGCGGCGATAATGAGGGCGTCGACATAATTTTTCTGCATCGAACGCTCGCGCACACCAGGTGTGCGGCCCTGGATGGTCGACTTGAATATGCCGTTGTGGAGCATGTCGGTCATCTCTACGGCCGTAAAAGCGTCGCGTCCGTTGCGGGCTTCATTCTCGAGCATGCGCACGAGTCGGTCGTTGTGCAGCAGATCCCACAGCAGATAGCTCTGATAGTTGGTGAGCATGAGCGAGGGAGCCTGCTCGATGCGGCCTATCGGGGTGTTCTGCACGAGATAGGTGTAGTCGGAAATCTCGTTGTTGAAGAGCCAGTCGGTGTCGGTGAATGCCTCGTCGATGAGAAATTTCACTGCGTCGCGCTGACGCTCTTTCTCGACAAAAGTGTAGGCCTTCTTGCCGTTGTCGACAGTGGCGTTGTCGATATATATGCCGCCTACATTCGCAAGGGCGTGATACATGAATCTGTTCCACTGTCCGAGCACCGAGCTGTAGAGGTTGGACGCCTCGTCATAGTTCTGTCCCGGCTCGCCTGTTGTGGTCCACTTGATGATGTTGGGTACCACACGGCGCAGATTGGCCAGACCATAGCGCGATGCCTTGATATTGTTGTCACCGAGGTCTTCGCTCAGGGCGCGGGGGTCGACGGCCTCGCGCGAGTCCTGTGCCTCGCTGTAGCGGTAGAGGGGATTGTCGGCATAGCACGAGAGCAACTGCTCGAGATGCTTGTGCTCGGCCTCGGGGTCGCGCTCGGGATACCAGCGGTAGCCATACTCGATGGCAAACAGGTCATACGGGCCGAGGTTGGGTGTAAGCATCTTCACGCCGTCACCGGGCTGTGCCACGAAGTTAAAGCGCGCATAGTCCATGATTGACGCGGCCGTGCCGCCTATCATTGTGGTGAAACGCTCGGAGCGGAGCGAGTCGACGGGGATTGAGGCCGATGCTATCATGTTGTGACGCAGACCAAGCGAATGGCCTACCTCATGACAGGCCACAAAGCGCATGGCGTCGCCCATCACTTCGTCGGGGAGCTTGGGGGCGCGCACTCGCGGGTCGACGGCTCCGGTCTGGACCACAATCCAGTCGCGGAGTATGTCGAGCACGTTGTGCCACCATATGATGTCGGCCTCGATAATCTCGCCCGAACGGGGGTCGGTAATCGAGGGGCCCATGGCGTTTGACATCTTTGAGGCCACATAGGTCAGAGTGGAGTAGTTGATGTCGTTTTCGTCGGCCTCCTCCCCTTCGGGAAGTTCGCGCACCTGTATGGCGTTTTTGAATCCTGCCATCTCAAAGGCTTTCTGCCAGTCGAGTATGCCGGTCTTGATATACGGTACCCATTGGGCGGGGGTAGATTTGTCGATATAGAACACGATGGGTTTCACCGGCTCCACGAGACGTCCGGCCATATAGTCGGCCACATCCTCGGGGCGGGGTTCGAGACGCCAGCGGGTGATGAGATTTTCACGCGACACACGCTGCTGGTCGTCCGAGTAGCGGAGATTTGACTCGGTGAAATATCCCACACGCGACGAGCTGTAGCGTCCGGGCATCGGGGTCTCGGGCAGGAGCACTATGCTTGAGCCTATCTCTACGGTCACATTGACCTTGCCGCCCGGCTCCGACACGCTGGTGGTGAGCTCGGAGACGGCATAGACATTGTTGTCAAACGCTTTGATGCTCACAATCCTCGAGAGGTCTTTTACGGCGGGGGTGCCGATGTTGATGTCGTTGAACACGTCGCCAAACGTGCTTTTCGAGCCGTTATACAGGTCATTGACCTTTATCACCACGGCGGTCGAGTCAGGATTCTGGGCCTCGATGGGAAACGAGGCTATGAGCGGGTCGATGTAGTTGTTGTCGACGCTGCGGGCTATGGCATCCTTGCCTTTGACGGTAGGACGCACACGGGCTTCGCGCACGAGCACACGCTTGTCTTTATTGTCGAGTTCGAAGCGCACCATGACATTCGATGTATTGATGCCGCGGTTGACGCCGGCCTCGTTGAGTTCGCGGGGCACACGCACCAGTTTGTTGACTATGAGCATGTCGCGACCCATAAGGTCGCGGGGTATCTCGAAATAATAGTCGTCGCCGTTATGGATTACTCCAAACATGCCTCGGCTCACGGTGGCCGTGTCGGTGAGGATTTTTTCGTAAGAGTTTTTGGCTGATGCCGACGACTCTGTTCCCTCGCCGTCTTTCATTGATGATTTCTTTTTCTTCTTTCCGAAGAACAGGAAGCTCTTTTCGTTGTCTGAAACGGTCGAGCCAATAGCGTCGGCGTGAAATGAACCAATCACTCCAGCCAATGCGACCGATAATACAATCTTATTAAATTTCATAAATTACTGTGCTCAAAAATATCAGTTACTGTGCTTCAATTATCGTATTCATCTCTACATTGCGTCATCCTCGTGACGCAAAGTTTACAAAATTAGCTATTTATTCGCAAATTTCCGTCACATTGACAGGCAAACTTTCTCATAGTTAAGCATTTTTAAACTTTTGTGGCCATTTTGACAAAACAGGTTAACTCCTCGTGCAAATCCGTCACATAATTCCCACGGATAAATGTGTGCGGGCCCCGATACTCCCCATTGATCATGTCTCAACCCAATCGACATAAACGATAAAAAGGAACTGCTTCACGCAGCTCCTTTTCATGAGTTTCCAATAGGTACAATTTCTAAGGTAAAAAAGATTGTTTTAGGTTCGTGATGCAAAAGTAGGGCTATTTGCGTGAGCAGTGAAATATTTTTATATGTTATCCAACATATTTTCACCTTCCCGGATTTTGTGATGTTGCGAAAATCGCGCCCAACTTATTGTATCACAATTTGGTGTATTGTTAACATTTGGATTTTTCGTTCTGTTAAAATACGTTAAAATAGTAATTTCGTATCAATTTTTTATTGTAAAAGTATCAATTTTGAGACTCTCTCCGTCCCACACGGCATAGGAAAATTTCGATATCCAATCGCCGAGAACGACCATCTTCGCGCCGTCCGGAAGGGCTTTTTCCATGAGCACATGCAGGTGTCCGAAGACGAAATAATCAACCTTTTCTACGGCCGCGGCATTGTAGTCGATGGCAAATCGTGTCAGGTTGTCACACACAGTGGCCGGGGGAAGATAGCCGCCCGACTTGCGGCTGTGTGACGACCATGCGTGAGCGAAGCCGACGGTCCACCGGGGATGTATGGCGGCAAACATCCGCTGGGCCACGCGACATCTGAATAACTTGCGCAACGCCCTGAACGACCATGGCAACCGACCGACGCCGTCGCCATGCTCAAGAAGAAAACGCCGGCCGTCAATCTCGGTGACCATCATGCCGTCGTGGACTTTCAGGCCTATTTCCTGCGGGAGATAATCAAAAATCCATATGTCGTGATTGCCCTTGAACCATATTATCTCCACGCCCTTGTCGGCAAGCCGTGCGAGCTCTCCGAAAAAGCGTGTAAACCCTCTTGGCACTACATCGCGATATTCCCACCAGTAGTCGAGTATGTCGCCAAGCAGAAATATACGCTTGGCTGTCGGCTCGATAGAGCGCAGAAACTCCACCACCATGCGCTCGTGGGCACGATGGTCGGCTATATATCCGGCTCCGAGATGCAGGTCGCTGATAAAATAGGTCATCGGGGGGAGTGTATATGACAATTCAGGCTCAGAGAAATCCGAGGTCGAGTTTGGCCTCTTCGCTCATCATGTCCTTGGTCCATTCGGGCTCAAAGACGATGCGTATGTCCACACTCTTTATGCCGTCGATGCTTTCGAGCTTGATGCGGGCATCGTCTATGATAAAATCGGCCGCAGGACAGTTGGGCGCGGTCAAAGTCATGTCGATATGCAGATTGCCGTCATCATCCAGGTCGATGCCATAGATAAGGCCGAGATTGTATATATCGACAGGTATCTCCGGGTCAAAGACGGTCTTGAGCATCTTGACCACCTTCTCCTCAATCACAAGTTTCTCTTCTGAAGACATTTATTTTAATTAGTAATTGGCAATTGGTAATTGGTAATTAGTAATTTTTTTTAACTCTCGACTCTCGGCTTTCAGCTCTGATTAATGCGCTTCGAGCCAGTTGGCTGCGACGCCGGCGGCCACTTCGAGAGGCACGGCTCCGGCATATGCGCCCTCCATACCCTCGAAAACTATGCGTTTGAGCTCGTCGAGTTCCTCGGGCACTACGTTGAATATCAATTCGTCATGCACCTGCATAATCATACGCGAGCGGAGTGAACGCCGCTGCATTTCGGTGTATATCCTCACCATCGCCACCTTTATGATGTCGGCGGCCGAACCCTGGATCGGGGCGTTGACTGCATTGCGCTCTGCATAGCCGCGCACCACGGCATTGCGTGAATTGATGTCGGGCAGATAGCGGCGGCGGCCCATGCGGGTGGTCACATATCCGCGTTCGCGGGCATCGACTACAGCCTTGTCGAGATATTCACGCACATGGGGATAGGTCTCGAAATATCCGTCAATGAGTTTTTTTGCGTCGGGACGCGATATGCCGAGACGTTCCGAGAGCCCGAAGGCCGAAATGCCGTAAATGATGCCGAAATTGGCTGTCTTGGCATGGCGACGCTCGTCGTCGGTCACTTCCCCGAGAGGCTTCTTGTAGACCTTCGAGGCCGTGATGCGGTGTATGTCGTCGCCCGACAGGAAAGCTTCGATCATATCCTTGTCATCGCTCAGGTCGGCTATGAGACGCAGCTCTATCTGTGAATAGTCGGCACTCATCATCAGGTCGCCGTTGTCGGGGATAAACGCGCGGCGTATCTCACGTCCGTCATCGGTGCGGATGGGGATGTTCTGCAGATTGGGATTGGTCGACGAGATGCGCCCGGTGGCTGTGACAGTCTGGTTGAATGATGTGTGTATCTTGCCGGTCTCGGGGTTGATTAGTGCCGGGAGGGCGTCGAGATAGGTGGTTATGAGTTTGCGCAGACGTCTTATCTTGAGTATCAGCCCCACGAGCGGCACCTTGTGGGCATACTTCTCCAGCACCTGCTCTGTGGTTGAGTAAGAGCCCTTGGCCGTGCGTTTGGCCTTGGGGTCGATGGCCAGACGGTCAAACAGCACCATGCCAACCTGAGCGGGCGAGGCGATGTTGAAGGGGCCTCCGGCCATCTCGTAAGCCTCCAGCTCGAGCGCGCTGACCTGCTCCTTGAGTTTGGCGGAGAGGTCGGTGAGCACCGAGGGGTCGATTCTCACGCCGGTCCACTCCATGTCGGCGAGTACGCGTATGAGCGGAAACTCCACCTCCTCGAGCAGACGTGTCATCTCGCGCTCGGCCACTTCTGCCTGAAGGCGCGGACGCAAGCGCAGGGCCAGGTCGGCCTCCTCGCAGTAACGGGCCACGGCAGCCTCCGGCTCAAGCGAACTCTTGGGGTGGCCCGGACGGCTGTCGGCCGGCACACCCTGAAGGGGCATGTCGAGATATTTGAGCGAGATGGTAGCCACATCGTGCTTCATCTCGGGGTCAATCACATAATGGGCCACCGATACGTCAAAATAGGGTATATCGAGCGATATGCCTTCGTGGCGCATCAGCAGCAGGGTGCGCTTTACGTCAAAGCTCACCATGAGCGGAGTCTTGCCGCTGAAAAGCGGCGACACGATAGCGCGGATTTCGGCACGGGCCGCAGTATCATCCTTGGGAAAGGGGATGAAATATCCGCCACACGGCTCCCATGACAATGCCAGACCCTCGAGGCGGGCCGTCATGGCCTCCTCGCCCGGAGCATAGGCGGCTATGCCGATCACCGGTTGGGCAGAAGCGAGTTTTATAATCTCGGCCGCGCGCGCCGGGGTCGATACCATCTCGTAGTGACGCTCCTCGCAGACTTCCACAGCAGCCGGTGCGTCGGCCGGTGCGTCAAACAGTGACCCCATGCCCGAACCGTCATCGGCCGGCGCGGCCTGAGCCGGCGCAGCCGGTGTAGTCTTGGCCACAGCTTCGCCTGATGCTATCTGAGCCTTCAGACGTCCCATGAGCGACTTGAAATCCAGCTCACGAAAAACTTCCATCAGGCTGTCGGCGTCAATCGGGCGTCTCACGAGGTCATCGACCTCGATATCAATAGGCGCATCGGTGCATATTGTGGCGAGCCACTTCGACATGCGTATCTGGTCGGCGTTCTCTATGACGCGACGCTGCAGGGCTCCTTTGAGTTTGTCGGTATTTTCGAGAAGATTCTCCACACTGCCCCATTCGTCAATGAGTTTGCGGGCGGTCTTCTCGCCCACGCCGGGACAGCCGGGGATATTGTCGGAAGCATCCCCCTCGAGAGCCAGCAGGTCTATCACCTGGCGGGGCTCGGCTATGCCGTAACGCTCACACACCTTTGCGACATCTCTCACTTCAAACCCCTCGCCTTTGAGCGCGGGCCTATACATATATATATATGGAGCCACGAGCTGACCGTAATCCTTGTCGGGGGTCATCATGTAGGTGTCATACCCCTTTGCGGCCGCGCGTGTGGCCAGAGTGCCTATCACGTCGTCGGCTTCATAGCCGGGCACCTCGATGACCGGGATGCGGTAGCCCTCGAGTACACGCTTTATATAAGGTATGGCCAGAGTGATGTCCTCGGGCTGCTTGTCGCGCTGGGCTTTGTAGGCCTCAAACTGCTCGTGGCGGAATGTGCGCCCGTGGGGCGGGTCGAAGCATACAGCTATGTGAGAGGGATTCTCCTTGCGCAGCAGATCGTCAAGAGTGTTGCAGAAGCCAAATATGGCCGACGTGTTGAATCCCGCAGTCGTAGCAAACCGCGGAGAGTGAATCAGCGCGTAGTAGGCGCGGTATATCAGGGCGTAGGCGTCCAGTAGAAATAATCGCTTTTCCATATATCAGCACACCGGCCTGCACCTGTGCAAGCCGAAATTGCTGTAAAGTTAATGATTAAATTTCATAAATTTGGACTTTTTACAGAAGATTTTGTAAATTTGCACTCCGTTATGACCGACATCCATACCATACGCCGAGCACTTGCCCCCGACCTTGAGAGCATCAACTCTCTGATAGCCGACAGGCTCAGTTCGACCAATCCCCTCATCAACGAGGTGATAGGCCGATACCTCAGTCATAAAGGCAAACAACTCCGCCCCATGATGGTAGTGCTCACGGCCCGTCTGCTCGGAGCCGCCGTCACCGACCGTGTCATAGCCTCGGCAGCATCCATCGAGATGCTCCACAATGCCTCGCTCATACACGATGATGTCATCGACCAGTCGTCCACACGCCACAACGCGCCCACCATCAATGCCATGTGGGACAATCATATCGCTGTGCTCGTGGGTGACTATTTCGTATCGTCGGCCCTCCAGCTCGTGATTTCGACGGCCGACCTTCGCGCCATCGAGACCATCGCCTCGCTCGGCCGTCTGCTCTCGACCGGCGAGATGGACCAGATACACAACGCCGCCAACAATTCAATCTCGGAAGAGTCATATTTCGAGATTATCACCCACAAGACAGCTTCGCTCTTCGTGGCATGCGTCGAGATGGGAGCCTATGCAGCCGATGCCGACAGCCGCAAGCTCGATATCATGAGACGCTTCGCACTGCTTTTCGGACAGTGTTTCCAGATTAAAGACGATATATTCGATTATTTCCACTCCGACTCGCTGGGCAAGCCCACGGGTAACGACCTGCGCGAAGGTAAGGTCACGCTGCCGCTCATACATGCTCTTGGCCGCACCGATTATCCGGGATGCCGGGATGTCGCCTCACTGCTCGCACGCGGCTCGCTCAATGACGATGAGATAGCATCGCTCATACGCTATGCCATCGAGGCCGGAGGCATAGACTATGCCGAGTCAACACTGCTGCGTCTGCGCGACAAGGCGGCCGAGACGCTTGCCGAACTCGGGCCTGACGCCGACACGACTCCGCTCCTCACACTCCTCGACTATATCATAGCCCGTGACAAATAACGTCTCACTCTGCACGCTCGATGTTGCCATCACGACACATACCCCCGAAGGCTTACAGCGTGTCGAGGCAATGAATCTGCCCAAAATCAGCGGAGTCTCATATGTTATCTCGTGGCAAGACCATAGGAACGCGCCTATACCCGAATCACTCCTATGCCGTCATGATATCAACATACACAGATTTGATCAACAAGGATTGTCACGCAATCGCAACAATGCTTTCGACCACTGCAAGTCTGACATCATATTATGTTCCGACAATGATCTGACATATACTGACGAAGGACTGACGGCTGTCATGAAGGCTTTTACCGATCATCCTGACGTAGACTTTGCCACATTCAGAAGCATACATGGCGGCAGTAGCGTCATTTATCCCTCCGAGAGTTGTCGGCTGTCACTTCCGCTCCCTAAAAACTATTATGCGACCAGTTTTGAGTTGGCTTTCCGCCGTCGTACAGCCGGCTGGCTGAGATGCCACCCTGCATTCGGGCTCGGAGCTAAGAGCATGCACTGCGGTGAGGACGAGCTACTTCTTCTCTGCGCCATACATCGCGGACTCAACTGTCGTTTCTTCCCTATAACCATATGTTCCCATCCCCATCTCTCGACAGGTACCAAAGCACGCCTCTCAGGCAAGGACCTTCGGGCCATGGGCTGCATAATCGCACTGACTTATCCTATATCGTTTATGCTCAGAATACCGCTCAAAGCCTATCGAGTGCACTCTTCGCGCCAATCATCTCTGGTCAAGGCCCTATGGTATCTGACCTCGGGAGCATTGCGCGCTCCGTGGCTTTTTCGCGACAGGAGATACCTGTGGTAAAGATTTACGGGAGTGGATGTGTTAATAAAGCGGTGATTTTGAGGATTTATTTTCAGTTTTTTACGGTCGTTTCGGGAAAAATCATTACCTTTGCAACCTAAAATCTATAATCTATAAGATACATGGACAAAAAACCTGCTACACAACGTCCCGAATTACTGTTTGAGGTAAGCTGGGAGGTGTGTAACAAGATTGGTGGCATATATACGGTGCTTTCTACCAAAGCCAAGACACTTCAGAAAATAAGCAAAGACACCACAATCTTTATCGGGCCTGACGTATGGTCAGAGGCCAATCCTTCACCCTGGTTTACAGAATGTAATATCGCCGGACTTTCCAAATGGGCCAAAAACGCCAAGCTCCCCGAGGGTGTAGGCGTCAGAGTGGGCCGCTGGGAAATCCCCGGACGTCCAATAGCCGTGCTCGTGAAATTTGACGGTATGTATGCCGTCAAGGACGAATTTTACGGCGAGATGTGGTCGCGTTTCGGCGTAGACTCGCTTCATGCCTATGGCGACTATGACGAGGGATGCGCTTTCGCACATGCGTCCGGCATAGTCATCGAGTCAATCATACTCTCGGGCTACGGTCAGGCCAATCCTAAGCCTGAAGCCCCGCGCCGCGGCCGTCCCAAAAAGACTCCCGTCACCATCGTGGCCCACTTTGACGAATGGACCACCGGTATGGGTCTCCTTTATCTCAAATGGAAGATGCCCCGCGTGGCCACGGTGTTTACCACCCACGCCACAAGCATAGGCCGCAGCATATGCGGCAACAACAAGCCTCTCTATGACTATATGTCGGGCTATAACGGCGACCAGATGGCACGTGAGCTCAACATGGAGGCCAAGCATTCGCTCGAGAAGGCGGCCGCCCATCAGGCCGACGCTTTCACGACAGTGAGCGAAATCACCGCCAGAGAGTGTGAGCAGTTGCTCGAGCGTCGTCCCGACGTGGTGACCCCCAACGGATTTGAAAAGAATTTCGTGCCCGCTCCGGCCAAGTTTGACGCCGTCAGGGCCGAGGCCCGCGCGTCGCTCATCGGAGTGGCCAATGCCCTCACCGGAGCCGAGTATGACGACAATGCCTTTGTGGTCATCACAAGCGGCCGCTGCGAATATCGCAACAAAGGCATAGACATATATCTCGACATGGCCGACACCCTGCGTCACCTCGAGGCCTGCCGCAAGGTGATAGCCTATGTGATGGTGCCTGCATGGCCCAAAGAGGCCCGTGCCGACCTTCGCGCCCGTCTCGACAGCCAGGCCATGGCCGAAGGCGCACTCGACGAGCCTGTACTCACACATTGGCTCAACAATCCCGACAGCGACATGGTGGCCGGCCGCATACGTTCGCTCGGTTTCTGCAACATTGACTCTCGGGTGACTGTTATATATGTACCCTGCTATCTCAACGGCACCGACGGCATCTTTGGCCGCGACTACTATGACCTGCTCATAGGAGCCGACGCCACGGTGTTTCCCTCGTATTACGAGCCGTGGGGCTATACCCCGCTCGAGAGTGTGGCGTTTGGCGTCCCGACAGTCACGACGTCGCTCTCAGGTTTCGGACAGTGGGTGCTTGAATCGTTTGAAAACTACTTTGAAGAGTGTGGAGTCAATGTCATCGGACGCGGTGACTCCAACTATCACGACGTGGTCAACAATATAGCCAACTCCATACGCTATCTGACATGTGCAGACCGGCGTACAATGTCGCGTATACGCCGAGCTGCCATGCGCACCGCGGCGGCAGCCTCATGGGCCAACTTCATAGCCTACTATGACCGCGCCTATGAGCTGGCACTCTCCAAGGCTTCATCCCGATAAGTACAGAGATTATATCAATATATACCTAAACCGAATTTTACCAACCTATTGACAATTACTTAATCAGTTCAATATGAAACTACCCGTAAGCAACGCCAATGCTCCCGTATGGCGCGACATCACAGTGAAGTCGCAGCTTCCCGAAGCATTGAAATCACTTGAAAAATTGTCACGCAACCTCTGGTGGGTGTGGAACAGCGAGGCCAAAAACCTCTTCCGCGACCTTGACCATGACCTCTGGCGTGCCACCGGCGAGAACCCCGTAATGCTCCTCCAGCAGCTCCCCTCCGAGCGTCTTGACGAAATCATCGCCGACAAGGATATGATGGCCCGCATCGACCATGTGTGGAAAATGTTCCAGGACTACATGGCCCAGCCCATGCGCAGCGATATCCCCTCCGTGTCATATTTCTCCATGGAGTATGGTCTCTGCAACTGTCTCAAAATCTACTCCGGCGGCCTCGGTGTGCTCGCCGGCGACTATATCAAGGAAGCATCCGACTCGCGCGTCGACATGACCGCCATCGGCTTTCTCTACCGTTACGGCTATTTCACCCAGACACTCAGCGTCGACGGCCAGCAGATAGCCAACTACGAGCCCCAGAACTTCAATCAGCTCCCCATCGAGCAGGTGCTTGAGGAGAACGGCCACCCCATGATACTTGAGGTGCCTTATCACGACCGCATCATCTACAGCCACATCTGGCGTGTGAATGTGGGCCGCATGAAGCTCTATCTGCTCGACACAGACTTTGACATGAACAGCGAGTTTGACCGTCCCATCACCCACAAGCTCTATGGCGGTGACTGGGAAAACCGTATCAAGCAGGAGTATCTGCTCGGTATCGGCGGTGTGCTCGCACTCAAGAAACTCGGCATCAAGTCGGAGATATATCACGCAAACGAAGGCCACGCCGCACTTCTCAACCTCCAGCGTCTTGCCGACTATGTGCAGGAGCAGGGTCTCGACTTCAACACCGCTCTCGAGCTGGTGCGCGCTTCGGCTCTCTACACCGTGCACACTCCCGTGCCCGCCGGTCACGACTATTTCGACGAAGGTCTCGCCCACAAATATCTCTCGCACTATCCCGCTCTTCTGGGCATCTCATGGCAGGAACTCATGAACATGGGCCGCGAGAATCCCGACAGCAACGACCGTTTCTCGATGAGCGTATTCGCTCTCAACACCTGCCAGGAGGCCAACGGCGTAAGCTGGCTCCACGGTGAGGTGTCAAAGAAGATGTTTGCCGGTCTGTGGAAGGGCTACTCTTGGGAGGAAAGCCACGTAGGTTATGTGACCAACGGTGTGCACATGCCTACCTGGGCCGCCAGCGAATGGAAGGCTTTCTATGCCGATAAGCTCGGCGAACAGGTGTTTGCCCACCAGAGCGACCCCAAGGCCTGGGATGGTATCTTCAAGGTTAAGGATGACGAAATCTGGGCTATGCGCACACAGCTTAAGAACAAGTTTATCAACTTTGTACGCCGCGACTTCAAGGAGAAGTGGCTCGCCAACCAGGGTGATCCCTCGGCAGTCATGAAGATTCTTGACCGCATCAACCCCAATGCCCTCATCATCGGTTTTGCCCGCCGCTTCGCCACTTACAAGCGTGCCCACCTGCTCTTCACCGACCTCGAGCGTCTCGCCCGCATCGTGAACAACGAGCAGTTCCCCGTGCAGTTTGTATTCTCCGGCAAGGCTCACCCCGCCGACGGAGCCGGCCAGGGTCTCATCAAGCGCATCATGGAGATTTCGCGCATGCCGCAGTTCCAGGGCAAGATTATCTTCCTCGAAGACTACAACATGATCGTAGCCAAGCGTCTTGTGACCGGTGTCGACATCTGGCTCAACACTCCGACCCGTCCTCTCGAGGCATCGGGTACATCGGGCGAGAAGGCCGAGATGAACGGTGTGCTCAACTTCTCGGTGCTCGACGGATGGTGGTATGAAGGCTATCGTCTTGACGAGAAGGCCGGATGGGCTCTCACCGACAAGCGTACATTCACCGACCAGGCCCAGCAGGACAAGCTCGATGCAGCGACTATCTATTCGATGCTCGAGAACGAGATTATCCCTCTCTACTTTGCCAAAAATTCCAAGGGTTACTCGCCCGAGTGGATCCAGTATATCAAGCGTTCGATCGGTCACATCGCTCCCCAGTATACCATGCAGCGCATGATCGAGGATTACATCGAACGTTTCTATGCTCCCGAGGCCAAGCGTTTCGCCGCCCTTTCGGCCGACAACGACAAGCTCGCCAAGGAGATTGCCGCCTGGAAGCAGAAGGTGGCCGCCGCATGGGACGGTATCAAGGTGCTCGATGTCCATGTCAAGGAGGATATCCACCAGCACAATATCACCGGCCAGCCGTTCACCACTACAATCAAAATCGACACCAACGGTCTTGCCGATGACCTCGGCCTTGAGCTCGTTGTCGACAAGATTGAGGACAACTCGGAGAAGCGTTGGGCCAAGATTCCTTTCAAGGCAGTCGCCAAGGAAGGCAGCATCGTCACCTTCGAGGTGGTCGACAAGCTGCGCGACCCGGGTGTGTTCCGCTTCGGCTATCGTCTCTATCCGGTAAATCCCAACCTGCCCCACCGTCAGGACTTCGCATACGTGCGCTGGATCTAATATCCGCCTGACAATATTTCTTTAACAATACGCTTCCCGGTGTGACGAACCCTATCGTCTGCCGGGAAGTCTTTAAATTATACCATATGAAAACATCGGCTATCATCACTTCTCTAATCGCATCGGTCATGACTCTTTATTCATGCACTCAGTCTTCGTCGGACAATGTCGCTTCGAAGGCTTTCAATCCGGTTATCGAAAATATACTTACGCGTACGAGCGTGCGCCAGTATGAGGCCGGCCGCACTATTGCCCGCGATACTGTCGAGACTCTCCTGCGGGCGGCTATGGCTGCCCCGACTGCTGTCAACAAGCAGCCGTGGGCTTTTGTGGCTATCGACAACCGCGAGGATCTGGACTCGCTTGCGGCTGTGCTTCCCTATGCCCGCATGCTTTCCTCGGCTCCGCTGGCTATCGTGACATGCGCTGATCTATCGAAGGCTATCGAGAGCGAGACGGCTGAACGCGGATTCTGGATTCAGGATGTCTCGGCTGCTACGGAGAATCTTCTGCTTGCGGCTCATGCTCTGGGACTCGGGGCTGTGTGGACGGGTGTGTATCCCGACGCTGACCGTGTCAAGGCTGTGCAGCAACGTCTCGGTATGCCTGACTCTATAATTCCGCTTGCGGTTGTGCCTGTGGGTTATCCTGCAGGTGAGCAGACTCACAAGGAGAAGTGGAATCCGGAGAATGTACACTTTAACCGCTGGTAGGCTGCGGCTTTTTGTGAATCAATACGTCAATGGTCACTTGCCATGCGGTTTAGCTTTGGGCTGCGGAGCACGGCGTACCGCTAAAGAGAGGGAGGATGCGCTCCTTCTCTTTTTTTGTCGTCAATGAGTGTGTGCAGGAGGGGGACGATGCGGTCTATGACGGGGATGGTGATGACTGTGACGGGTGGCGGTGATTCGGGCGGGGGAGTCTTTGTGACTGTGAGGCGGGTGATGTGGCCTGTGTCGCAGCCGTAGGGAGCCCAGGGGTCGAGCCGCAGGTGGATGACGAGGAAGCCGGAGGGGTCGAGGATGGGGTAGAGGGTAGAGCAGACGCGGCGGAAGTTGCGGGTGTCGCGTATGAGGGGTGAGTAGGTGCGGGCGAGGTGGGCGTCGAGCAGGAGCATGAATGAGGGGGTGGAGCCTCGGACGGTTTCGATGCGCCGGTAGGTGATGTGTCGCAGACGTGGTATGCGCCGGGTCTTTTTGGGGTTGTCGGGGGTGCACAGGAGGGCTGTCGCGCCCTGTGGTGAGGTGGCGAGACGGTAGCTGAGGTAGGCGCGGAGTATGGGGCGTGAGTCGTGGTGTCCGCTGTCGATGATGAGGAGGGGTGTGGGACGGGCGGTGCGGCTTTTTTCAAGGGCGGATATGACGATTTTCTCGGCGGGGGTGAGTTGCCTGCCGAGATAGCGCGAGAATCCGTGACACCAGATGTCGGGGATGCGTCGCGGTCGTGGGTGGTTGGTGGTGATGAGCCGCATTTTCGCCTTTTTTTCGATGGCAAAGGTAGCGAGGATTTTGACGAAAATGGTGCGGTAATGACGCGCGGAGCTTTTCGCGCTTCCGCGCTCACACTTTTTCAAAGGGGAGGGCGAGCTGAAGCTCGCGAGCAGGGACAAAGCTGCGCGGCAGGGGGCGGGGGAGCTTGGGCGGATGGGCTGGACTTTTCGCGCTTCCGCGCTCACACTTTTTCAAAGGGAGGGCGAGCTGAAGCTCGCGAGCAGGGGACAAAGCTGCGCGGCAGGGGAGCTGGCGGGGGGAATGGGCCTAATGGGGCGGATGGGCCTAATGGGGCAGATGGGGGAGGAGTGGGAAACTGGAGCGGGAAAATTGGAAGAGGATGGTTTTTTTGATTATTTTTATTATCTTTGCGGTTGAAAACCACACACTATCAGTCTTTATCATGAAAAAATTTTATTTTTTTGACCGCACGGCTGTTATCGCGTCGGCGATTTTCGCGGTTTGTGCGCTCAGGCCGGTCAGTGTTTCAGCTATAGTTTGGAATGACCCGGCTTCGGTTGTTGAGCAATGGAGTAATGCTTCAACCTATCCTAAAGTAATTGATATCAATTTCAGCGATACGTCCTGGCCTAATACGTGGGGCAATTTCGGCTCGTCTATGCAGTGCCCGGAGCCGACGGACGGGGTGTATGTCAATGCTTCGCTTTCAACTCCGGTGGTGACTTCGCCGGATGTTATGTATCCGATTAATTTCCACAATTGTACTTTTGCCACAAAGGAGTCTAACAACGGTCTCTCAGGTACAACTTCGGCTTTTGCCCGCCAATTCTACGAAGGACAGGGTGCTTGCAGATATAATGACTGGAAACAACCGGGCCATACCCATTATCTTGAGGATAATATACGTTATGACGATAAGGGTAAAATCGTCTATGGTGAGGCGGGATATGTGCAGATGTGTCGTGCGGCCGCCATTGACGGTGTGTCGCAGCACGGCTGGGTAGAGATTGACCATATTCCTTATGTGGAACGTGTGCAGTGGTCATGGTCATCCACGTCATGGGGCCGCGGCATCAAGTGTGACATCAAGATTGGCGACGGCGAGTGGAAACCGCTCGTGTGGATGGGTTCTGAAAAGCAGAAACAAAACTGGACTGTATTTGCCGATCAGGGTTATTTTATGGAGAATGTGATTGATGCCAAGGATGTGTCACTGCGCTGGCGCGTGTGGGACGGTGACGGCAAGCAGAATGCAGCCGATCAGGTGCAGAAGGCTCCGTTTGACTGGCAGGCTATAGACCCTATGGCTCAGCGTCAGGCTCCGCGCGTGCATAAGATACAGATTTTCGGTTCGGAAATCACAGCCGAACAGGCCGCTTATGCCAAGGCCAATCCGATAGGTGATGTCGGAGAGCTGTCGGACCTGGATAAATTTGGTTTTGCAGGTTCTGACTCCAAGCCTTCGCCCGACGCCAATGCACCGGTGGTGCTCTTGTATGTCAACCCCGACGGTTCGGGTGACTACGCAACCATAAAGTCGGCCATCGACGCCGTGCCTTCGGGCTATCGCGGCATTATCTATATAGCTCCCGGAGTCTATGACGAGAATGTCTATGCCGGACGCAAGGGGGATGCTGACAAGTTTATCTCACTCATAGGTTCTGACCCCGCCACGACGATACTCACCTCGTCGGTGAGCCGAGGCGGCGGTTCGACCAACACTTTCAACGACTGTGCGGCTCTCAATGTCTACACTCCGTGCTTTTATGCCGAGGGTCTGACCATACGCAACACTTCGGGTAACGTCGGTCAGGCCGAAGCCCTCTACACGGCCGGTGACGCCCATGTGTTCAAGAACTGCTATCTCTCCGGTTTTCAGGATACTTACAAGGCCAATGTAGGTGCGCGCGGATATTTCAAGGGTTGTGTCATCGAGGGAGCCACCGACTTTATATATGACGGCGGTCTCGAATGGTTTGAGGACTGCGAGATACGTTCGCTCAAGGGTGGACAGTATATCACGGCACCCGCCTCGGCCGGTCTGACGATGAGCAGCGTGCTCTATCCCGAACTGAGCTCGGCACCTTTCTATGCAGGATTTTTCTTCAACGGATGCCGCCTCACGGCAGCCGACGGAGTGGCCGACGCTTCATATTATCTGGGCCGTCCGTGGGACGACCGTTCAGGCTCGATGTATATGAACTGCACACTGGGGGCGCATATCCGTCCCGAAGGATGGTATATATGGAACGCCGACCCGTCGAAGGTGTCGCTCTATGAATATCGCAACATCACTCCCTCGGGCTCTCTTGCCGACACTTCGCGCCGCGCATCATTCTCGCGTCAGGCCTCGGAGGCAGAGGCAGAGGCTTATATGAATCCAGAGTTTCTCTTCAAGGCCATGTCGAAGACCACGTTTGACTACGAATCGACACTGCGCGGATGTGCCGCACCCTTCAACTTCAGCATCACAGCTTCGGCCATCACCTGGGAGGGTGACGACAAGACTGCCGGCTACATAATATATAAGGACGGAGTGTTGACAGCCGTGACCACAGAGGCCCGCATCATCAATCCCGACGCCACCGGTTCATACAGCGTGCGTGCCATCTCGGACAAGGGTGTGCTCTCGCCCGCAGTCAAGGCCGCGGACGCCACACAGGTGCTCGCGTTTCCGACGGCCGAAGGTTTCGGCAAATATGCCTCAGGCGGCCGTGGCGGCAAGGTCGTGACCGTGACCTCGCTTGCCGACGACGGCGGGGAGGGTACGCTTCGCTGGGCTTTCGGGCAGCATAAGGGGGAACCCATCACCATAGTGTTTGCTGTGAGCGGAGACATCGCCCTCGCGAGCGAACTGCGCGTGAACCGTTCGGACTGGACACTTGCAGGCCAGACTGCACCCGGCGACGGCATAGTAATCACACGCAACAAGGTGAATCTTGGCGGCTCGCAAAACTTTATAGTGCGCAACGTAAGATTCCGCATAGGCCAGAAAAACATGGCCGGTGACATCCAGGCCGAAAACGCCTGTGCGGCCGAGAACTGCGCCAACTTTATCTTTGACCACTGCTCGTTTGGCTGGTCGGTAGAGGAAAACATGAACACAGCCGACTCGCACTTCCTCACCGTGCAATACTCCATCATCCACGAAGGACTCTATGACGCCGGCCACTCCAAGGGGGCGCGCGGATATGGCTGCCAGTGGGGCGGCTCGCCGGCCACATATCACCACAATCTCCTGGCCCACAACAACAGCCGCTCGGCCCGTATCAACGGAGCACGCGGAGAGGACTATGTGGTGTTTATGGAGTATGCCAACAATGTCAACTATAACTACGGCAAGCGTGGCGGATGTTACGGCGGAGAGAACACCGCGGCAGTATTATCGTATGACGGCAAGAACTCGGCCCACGAGTGTAACTTCATGGGCAACTACTATAAGCCCGGAGCCAATTCGGACAAGTCGAGGGTAGAGTTTGTCAACGCCTCCTATGCCCGCGCCGGCGCGACATCATGGGCCCCCTCCAAATGGTATGTCAGCGGCAACAAGGCCGAGGGTATCGCCACTGCCACCGCCGACAACTGGAGCGGTATGGCCGCCGAGACCTATAGTCTCAATCAGATCAAGGCCGAGTCACGCATCACCACTGCCACACCCTGGTATCGTCACATCACGACCGGTCCTATCGGAAGCTATGTGCCCGAAAAGTATATGCTTGAAAACGTAGAGACGGCCGACCAGGCCTTTGCCACCGTGCTTGCCAAGGCCGGCACTGTTAACCGCGACAAGGTGGAGACCCGCGTCATCAACGACACCCGCAACGGTGTCAATGCCAATCGCGGCGGCACGCTCGGCAACGGTATCATCGATGTCGAGAGCCAGGCCGAGGGCTTCTTTGCCTATCCGTCGGCAACAGCCAAGACTGACACAGACGGCGACGGTATGCCTGACGAATGGGAGAAGGCCAACGGGCTCAATCCCGAGCTTCCTGACAATAATCTTGTAAATTCGGACGGTTATACCGCTCTGGAGGCTTATCTCAACTCGCTTATGGGCGAAAGCTATGCCGATGACTTCAAGCAGACCTCTATCACGACCATCTCCATCAGCTCGGACATCAGCTATGACTCCAGTTCGGCAACGCTGATTCTGGGCAACGATGCCATCGGCGCGACCCTCACGGTCTATAGCACCGACGGTCGCATTGTATCGGCCCGACGTATAGCCGACACTTCGGTGTCGCTTGCCTCGCTTCCCGCCGGCATTTATCTTGCGAGAGTCCACGGACAGGGTATTCATCCCGCTGTAATCAAGATAGCAAGATAAGACTGTAATCACAGAAAATAATATCAACGAAAAAATCCCGGAGACAGATTGGCCTCCGGGATTTTTTATCGTTGATGTTATTTTCTGTTTTCGAGATGGCGGGAGAGAGTCTCTGACAGGAGTCTTTTGAGAGGATTGGAGTAGTAGCGGAAATCGTTCATCTCGCGTATGGCTTTGGCGAGCTGCGGCTCGTATTCGTCCAGCATCATGCGCGAGTCGAGATAGGTGAGAGTCTCGTCAAAAAACTTGTTGACCGCCTCGTTGGTAGTGTCCTTGAGAGTCTCGTCGGCAGCCATTCGGCAAAATTCCAAGATTGTGAACACCATCAGTTGTCCGACGGCCTCGTCGCCGGGGTCGAGCACAGTAAACTTTCTGATGGCCGAGCGAATGCGCTGCATGCGCGGACGGTAGGCGCGGCGAGAGTAACGCCACACCTCCTTGGCAATCGGCTTTTTGTATTCCTCGAGTTTTTTTGCTATGTCGGGCACGGCGTAGAAGTCAAGTATCTCCTTGGCTTCCTTGCTCTTGGCATAGAGGTCAAAAATGAGCTGACGCAGCTCGGCCGCGTCAAACTGTTCGAGCGATTTTCTGACAGAGGTCTTGGACATATATATAGAGAGTGAGACAAATAAAAGAATAGAGGTTAAGGCTTACTGACAAGCCCTAACCTCTAATACTTTATAAACTGCTATTTACTTGGAATAGTTCTTGATGCCTTTTTCCAGGAAGTTGGTAAACTTGGGAATGTCTTCCTCATAAGAGAACGGGCCGGAGAGGAGACCACCCTTCTCGTCGAGCACGAGGTAGTAGGGCTGGGCGTTGGCGTTGAACTTGTAACGCTGCAGGTAGCTCCACTTGTCGCCATAGGTGTAGAGAGTGGTCTTCTTGCCATACTCTGTCACCTCGATAGGCTCGGGGAGATTGGCTTTCTCGTCGACCATGAGTTTGATTACGACGAAGTTGTCGGTAATCATGTTCTTGACGGTGGGATCGTCGAGGACGGCACCCTCCATCTTACGGCAGTTCACGCATCCGTAGCCCGAGAAGTCGATGAGTACCGGCTTGCCCTGCTCGGCAGCGGCACGCATGCCCTCCTCATAGTTGTCATACTCGTGGAAGCTCTCGCCATAGAGGTTGAAGTCCTGAGTGTAGAGCGGGGGCACGAACGCGCTCACGCCCTTGAGGGGTGCACCCCAGAGGCCGGGGAGAAGATATACCGACATCGACAGCGAAATCATCGCGAGGAAGAAGCGGAACACACCTACGCTTGAGTCGGCGGGACCGTAGTGAGAGAAGTTGAATTTGCCCAGCAGGTAGAGACCGAGGAGAGCAAACATCACAATCCACAAGGCGAGGAATATCTCGCGGTCAAGTATGTGCCATCCGTAGGCGAGGTCGGCCACGGAGAGGAATTTGAGCGAGAGGGCGAGCTCGACAAAGCCAAGCACCACCTTGAGAGTGTTCATCCAGTTGCCCGAGCTGGGAGCAGCCTGAAGCATGGTGGGGAACATGGCGAAGAGCATGAAGGGGAGCGCGAGAGCGGTGGAGAAACCGAGCATGCCTATGGCCGGGCCCCACATGTTGCCCATCGAGGCGGCCTCGACAAGAAGTGTGCCGATGATGGGGCCTGTGCAGGAGAACGAAACGAGGGTGAGGGTGAATGCCATGAAGAAGATGGAGAGCATGCCCGAGGTGCGCTCGGCCGATGCGTCCATGCGGTTGCTCCATGAAGCGGGGAGCTTGATGTCAAACGCTCCGAAGAAGGAGATGGCAAACACTACGAGGAGGAGGAAGAAGATGATGTTGAATGTAGCCGAGGTCGAGAGCTCGTTGAGCTTGCTGGCACCGAAGAGAGCGGTGATGATAAGACCGAGGGCCACATATATTACTATAATGGAGATACCGTAGATGCAGGCGTCTCTGATAGACTTGCTGCGGTCTTTGCCTTTCTTGAGGAAGAAGCTCACGGTCATGGGTATCATAGGCCATACACAGGGGGTGAAGAGGGCTACGAGACCGCCGAGGAAGCAGGTGAAGAATATGTACCAGAGCGAGCCCTGCGAGATGGGGGCTTCCGAGCCGGCATCCTCGTATTTTACGGGAGTCCAGAGGTCAGACTCGGCCTTGGTGTCCTCGACTACGGGAGCAGCCACGCTGTCGGCTGTGGCGGCAGTGTCGACTGCGACAGTCACTATCTCAACGGCATTGTCGGCTACAAGTGTGGCAGGAGCGGGTGCCTCTTCGGCCTTCTTCTCCTCAGCCTTGGGAGCCTTTACTTTGGCTGTGCTGGTGAAGTTGAATGTCTCGCGCGACGGGGGGATGCAGTTTTCGTCGTTACATGCGCCGTAGCGGAGCATCACGTCGATTGCAAACTCGGGCTTGGTGGCGGTGAAATTCTGGGTGAGAGTCACGCCGTCGGTCCACCAGGAGAGATCCATGTCAAACATTTCGTCGTGCTGCTTGTGGGCAGCCTTGCCGGGGACAGGTTTGCCGTCGAGAGTCACGCCCTCGAGCTTAGGGAAGGTGATTTCGAGAGGCTGAGGGCCGACGCCTGCCTCAAAATCGTTTGAGTACATGTGCCAGCCGGGCGCGATGGTGGCTGTGAGCACTATCTTGCCTTTGTCATCGCCGGTCATGGTCATCTCTGATTTCCAAGTCACGGGCGTCATGATTTGAGCGGTCGCGGCGAATGTTATCGCCAGCAGTGCAGTGAACACTGCAAAGAAACGTTTAAACATGATGATTGGTTGAGGTAACTGATTATAAACGTAATTACTTTTTATGTCTGCAAATATAGATATTAATTGCTTATGCTCAAAGACGTTTATGATAAATTTACGAAAGATAATTAAAAATTTTTCATTACCGGTCTCGTTGTCACTTTGAGATGTATGCAGATTAATATATCAGATATTCAGTGAGTTGATAAAAAATCCACTTTCAATAACAATAAGTGGGACACGTAAGAGGCATTAACGGCTACTTTTGCAGAATAAGGAAATCTTAAATAAATACCATCGTATGACCATCATGAAAACCATCAAGAAACTATCGGCTTCTATATAGTCAGAACATCAGAGGGTGTTGTGAAGATGGGAAAATAAGGCCCCGGGACGTTGCTTTGTATTTGGAACACCTTTGGATGCAGCGATGTATTATGTCGGGGGCATGGACAGGGCCTTGTTAGAGTATGGCTCTCTTTACTTCGTCTACGCCGGGGATGATGGAGATGTGGCGCATGATGGATTGCAGTTCGGTAAAGGAGTGGACCGAGAATGTGATGGAGCAGGTCACGATGGCATCTTCCGTGACTGTGTGGAGGTTGTCGATGGAGAGGTTGAGGTCGTTGGATATGCAGTCGACCAGGTCGATGAGCAGGTGGTAGCGGTCGACGGCACGGATGTTGATGGTGACGGGATAGAGGGTCTGGTCGGGCTTGAAGTCGACCGACACGATGTTGTCGCCTTTCTGCGAGGCGAGCCGTATGGCTATAGGACAGTCGCGTTTATGAAGAGTGATGCTGCCGTCGGCATCCTTGAATCCTACCACTTCCTCGCCGGGCATCGGGTTACAGTCGGGACAGCGGTGATAGGGTGGCTTGGGATGTTGCTTGAGATATTGTGTGATGGCCTTTCGGGCCTTGTAGGTCATGGCTGTGTCGAGCCAGTCGGCGGTGGGATGAATCTCCGGGTCGGTGAATATCTCCACGATGTCGCCGCGGTGGAGGCGTGTCTTGACCGAGGCGAGTAGCTGATTGTTGATGCGGGCATACTTGGCATGGAGTCCGAGCTGGGTGTGCACTTCAAAGGCGAAGTCCATGACTGTGGCGCGCTGGGGGAGGATGATGGGTTTGCCCTGCGGGGTGAAGGTCATGATGTCGTCGTTGTAAAACGAGCGCACGACCTCTTCGATAAAACTTGCTCCTTCCTGTCCGCGGGCGGCGATGTCGCGCAACACCAGACGGAATTTTTTAATCCATTGCCATATGCTGTCGTCGTTGCGGCTGGCGATGCATCCAAGCTGGGAGTCGCGCACCATGCGTTCGCTGCTTATGTGCACCTCCTGCCAGCGGCCAAACGAGGCCAACAGTTTGACGTGATAACTCTGATAGCCGTTTTCCTTGGGCGAGTCGATATAGTTGGCAATGCCTCCTGGTTTTTCCTTGAAGCGGTCGGTGAGGATGGAGTAGATGCGCATCACCATCTCTTTTTCGGCTTTGCCTTCGGGGGCGTCGAATACCACTTCGGTGAAGTGGCGGTATTTGAGGTGGTTGAAGTCGTCGCCAAATTTTCTCATCTTTCGCCATAGGCTGTAGGGGCGGCGATATTCGGTAAAGACGCGCGTCTCGATGCCGTGGGCCAGGAGCTCGTCGTGTATCTCGCGGCAGAACTCTTTGAGACGGTCGTGCTGAAGCCTCTCGTCGCGCTCTATCATGGTAGTGAGGTCTTCATACTCGTGAGGGCAGCGAAATTTGAGGCTGAGATTCTCAAGCTCGGTCTTGACGTTATAGAGGCCCAGACGGTTGGCGAGTGGGGCGTAGAAGTAGTCGGTCTCGCCGGCTATCTTCATCTGCTTGTCGGGGCGCATGGAGTTGAGTGTGCGCATGTTGTGCAGACGGTCGGCCAGTTTGACCAGGAGCGCGCGGATGTCATATTGCACAGAGTCAAGCATCTGTTTGTAGTTGTCCACCTGCTTTGACTCGACATATTTGTCTTTTTTCTGTTTGGTCACTACTCTGACCAGAAACGCCACATCGCTGCCAAAACGGCTCTCGATGTCCTCGATGGTAAAGTCGGTGTCCTCGACCACGTCGTGGAGAAAGGCTGCAATCACGGGGTTGGCGTCGAGCATCAGCTCTTTGGCGCATATCGAGGCTACGGCTATGGGGTGGAGGATGTAAGGTTCGCCCGTCTTTCGTTTCTGGCTCGAATGGGCATGGCGGGCAAGCTCGAAAGCATCGCGGATGCGTAGCATATCCTCGGGGGATACACGTG
The DNA here is from genome assembly GCF_910574735.1 of Duncaniella muricolitica. Taxonomy (NCBI): domain Bacteria; kingdom Pseudomonadati; phylum Bacteroidota; class Bacteroidia; order Bacteroidales; family Muribaculaceae; genus Duncaniella; species Duncaniella muricolitica. The sequence continues at coordinate 31,319 of NZ_CAJTCF010000045.1, forward strand.
TCTGCATGGCCGCAAACACAGCTTCGGCCCGTTCGTCGATTATCTTATCATAGTCCACAGAGGTCTCCATAATGCGCTTTATGACATTCCTGTATTTTAGAAATTGTTTTTTAACAACCGTTTAGGTGAGAAAATAATGCGCAATTTAGTCATTTTTTTCCAAAAAAGCGTTAACTGTCAGCAGTTTTAACGTTTCAGGAAGGCGGCTGAGGCCGGATGTCGGTGCCGCGGTCGTTAATACAGACAGGTGGAATATGTGGCAATGATCTGATAGTAAGGTGTATAAAAAAGTAGAAGAGAGATGTCTCCCGACAGCTCTCTTTCATTTAAACCTTTATCTTAATCTAATACTATGAAAAACACACATGCAAATGTAATCATTTATATTGTATAATCTGCAAGAGTACAACTGTTATTTAACATTATTTCACTTGTGGTCTTGCGGGAGTAACTATTCAGCCAAAGTAAAGACATGATGATTTGGCTCGCCTTTATTAGACGAGGGCAAGGATAGCGTCAAGCGGCGATTGTCCGCTTTTCCAGGCCGTATCG